>JAYUBR010001205.1:0-3349 GCA_043740775.1 Ferruginibacter sp.
TCCTGCAAGTGCTACCAGCACGGTAACGGTGGATGCTACTTCTATCATTACAAAAATACCTTTATCCGAATTTGGCCACAATGCAGTTTGGTGGATGGGACCGGTGGCCAACGATGCAAGATTTATTGACCCCATCACCAACCTGCACCCGCATATAATTCGTTTTCCGGGCGGCAGTTCCAGCGATGCCTATTTTTGGAATGCAGAGCAAGGGGTTAATCCCGCAGGAGCACCTGCCATGTTTACAAAAAATGATGGCACCAAAGTGCCATCTGGTTTTAGTTACGGCAAGACAAATGATAACTGGCAATGTAACCTGGATAATTACTATGCCATGTTATTTCAAACCAATAACAAAGGTATCATCACCATTAATTATGGTTTTGCCAGATATGGCACTGGTACCAATCCTGTTGCAGATGCTGCACACCTTGCAGCCGATTGGGTGCGCTATGATAAAGGCCGTACACAACTTTGGGAAATTGGTAATGAAAATTTTGGTGATTGGGAGTGGGGCTATCGCATTGATGTAACGGCCAACAAAGATGGCCAGCCCGAATTTTTAACCGGCGCACTGTATGCCAGCCATTTTAATGTGTTTGTAGATTCAATGCAAAAAGCGGCCGGCGAACTAGGTAAAACTATTTACATAGGCGCAGTTACTGCTGAAGCACCTTCGCCCGAATCGTGGCAAACCAATACCCGCAAAACCTGGAACGCTGGTATGATACCCGGTATTAATAACAAAGCTGATTTTTTTGTGGTGCATAATTATTTTACACCTTACCAAACGAATGATAATGCCAATATTATACTATCATCGGCATTATCGGTGCCTGGTGTTATGATGCAGTATGTAACACAAACATTACAATCGTATGGCGCAACTATTAAGCCGGTTGCAATGGATGAATGGAATATGACTTCCAATACACAAAAACAGCAGGTATCAAATACCAGCGGTGTTTTTGCAACGATCGTGCTGGGAGAGGCCATTAAAATTAAGTACGGTATGTCGGCCCGTTGGGATTTGCTAAACGGCTGGAATAATGGCGATGATCATGGCCTTTTTAGCAATGGGGATGAGCCGGGAGCGGTTGCCAAATGGAGCCCACGTCCAAGTTTTTATTACCTGTATTACCTGCAAAAAATGTTAGGCGACAGGTTGGTTAATTCAACTGTTGCCGGTAGCAATGTGGTAAAAGCGTATGCTTCCACCTATACATCAGGCCAGGTAAATGTTACGTTGCTCAATACTTCATCCACTGCACAAACAGCAGAAATAAAAATGAAAAATTTTTATAGTGGCGGCCGTTTTTACTGGTACAGCCTGGAAGGCAGCAATGACAATGGAGAGTTTTCAAGAAAAGTTTTGGTAAACGGTAACGGCCCTGCCGGCGATGCCGGAGGGCCTGTTACGTATGCTTCATTAAAAGCCCGTTCGGCAGTAACAACCAATGGTATAAAAGTTACCATACCAGCGCTGGGTGCAGTAATGCTGGTGGTGGATAAAAAATAAGCTGAAAGCGGGTTTGTAATAAATGGGCTGTCCTGTAAGTGATATTTCATGCAAAAGAAGATGCGTTGTTTGCTTCGTTTTCTTTGTAAGCTTTGTGTGAAAAAATAACTAACAGGATAGCCTTCTTTTTTTTAAGCCATAATGCTTATACATTTGCCGTTAAAAGATTATAGCATATGGAGCATGTTGTACTGATAAGAAAGATTGAACCGCAAGACAATGCAGGCATAGCAACCATCATCCGCAACACACTTGCCGAGTTCGGCGCCAATCATCCCGGTACGGTTTATTACGACGAAGAAACCGATCATTTGTTTGAATTATTTCAGGAACCCTCATCCATCTATTTTATTGCGATGATGAATGGTGAAATAGTGGGTGGCGGCGGAATTTATCCAACAAAGGGCTTACCCGAAGATACCTGCGAACTCGTAAAAATGTACCTGCTTCCAATGGCAAGAGGAAGGGGAGTGGGTAAATTGATTATCGACAAATGCATTGAAAAAGCTACGGGTCTTGGTTATAAAAACATGTACCTTGAAACAATGCCGGAACTGCAACAGGCCATCAAAGTGTATGAAAAATTTGGTTTCAACTATCTGGACGGGCCATTGGGAAACAGTGTGCATTTTGGTTGTTCAAAATGGATGCTGCGAAGTTTATAAATCAAAGATTAAGAAGTGTCATTTCTATTTTAAATTGTTTTTAAAATCATCATCTGGATATGAAAAAAAAATATCGCTGGGGTATAATGGGAGCTGGAAAGATTGCGGACAAATTTTGTACAGCACTTAGTTTAACAGATGGTGCAGAAGTATATGCAGTGGCTTCAAGGGATATCAATAATGCAAATGAATATGCGGCCAGGTACAACGCTGTAGCGGTATACAGCAATTATGAAGATCTTGTAAAAGATGAAAATGTTGATATCATTTACATAGCAACACCCCATGCATTTCATTACGAACAAACGATGCTTTGTTTGCAACACAACAAGCCGGTGCTTTGTGAAAAGCCCATGTCGCTTACAACAAAGCAAACTACTGAAATGATTGTGGCAGCAACAAAAAATAAACTGTTTTTAATGGAAGCCATATGGACAGGCTGCATGCCATTTATTGAAAAGATACTATCCCTGATTAAAGAAGATACCATTGGTGAACCACAATATGTACATGCGGATTTTGGTTTTACAGCGCCTTATGATCCGGAGAACCGGTTGTTTAATAAAGTCCTGGGTGGGGGCTCTGTAATGGACGTAGGCATCTATCCTATATTTCTCGCTACGTTAATTTTTGGTGAGCCCTCCGTTGTTCAGTCGGTATCAAAACTTACCGAAACCGGTGTAGACGAATATGCCAATATTTTGTTGCAGTATCCCAACGGGCAAACAGCGCATTTACTATCGTCTATCAGTTTTAATACTTCCGTTGAAGCGGAAATTATTGGTACAAAAGGCCGCATTAAAATTAACAATCCCTGGTTTAAGGCAACCGATTTTACATTGATTTTAAATGATGGAACGCAGCAGCATTTTGCTATGCCACATGATGGTAACGGCTTTGAACATGAAATAAAAGAAGTGATGCAATGTTTGGACAATGGTTTAGCGCAGAGCAATAAAATACCGCATCACTTAACAATCACCATCAGCAAAATAATGGATGAGATACTGCATCAGGCAGGGGTTGTTTATTAAATATGATTGTTAACTGCATTGTACAAAATCTGCCAGTTTACAAAGGGGATTCTTTAAAAATATTACTGCTTCTAAAAAAGTCAATAAAAATTTTTTCACTAAGGCTGTTAATGGTACATTACAGGCTCATT
>JAYUBR010001206.1:0-3348 GCA_043740775.1 Ferruginibacter sp.
TGTATTAATTGTATTTCTTAATTCAGGACTATAATTAAAAACTGGCTGTTTAGAGCCGCTTCTAAATAAAGGGATTTTAGATTCAACAGACGGTAAACTTTGTAAAAAGAAAAATCCAAAAGGAACATGCACTGCTTTGGCAAAATCAGCTAACTGATTTACAGTTGGTTGCTTTTCTCCATCAACCCATTGACTGAGATTAGGAAATTTATTCAAAACAAATTCACCGGCGGAGGCGGCAGCCTCTGCTAACAAGGAAGTATTTATATCTGGATAAGTTCGCATAGTTCAAAATTAAAATGATTTGTTCATATTGCTTTGTGAAATTAATTATTCAAGCCATTTCTTAAGTAAAGCTTGCTTTTTTATAGGCCCCTGATTAATTGTATCCTGAGCTGTGGCTATCTGTGTTTCAAGTGTATCGATTTCTGCAATTAATTTCTGTTGAACATCTAAAGACGGAACCGGGATTTTCAAATTCTCATAAAACGATATAGGAACTCTTCGATGTCCGCTGGAACCAGTCATATTTCTTTCAGCCTCTTCACGAACAGATTGCCGGTTAAGCAGGTAAAACAAAAAAGGAGGAAGCAACTCATTACTGCTTCTGAAAACATGAAACTCTGAACTTCCCATTCCTATTCCATTTGTCAGCTTCTTAGCCAAAGCGCACTTTCCATTTTCCATACAGGGTGTAATCTTTGCAACAATCACATCGTTTTCTGCAAAATACGTATAGCTCCCTTTTCGTACTGATTTTAAAATACGGTCTTCCGGGTTCTCAATAAAACCATCATTATTAACAGCCGCCATTTCTACAAATGAAACAATAAGATTATCATCTAACTCTCTAATTTCTGATTTTGAAGGATTGGTTTTTACAACTGTGCCCAATGCTTTTAGGAGATATTTATTTGAAGCCGCTTCTATTTTTTTCTCCATTTCTTTTTTTGAATCTTTTGAGATATGCAATGCTAGTATCATTGAGTCATCTATTTTTTTACATTCGGCGACAATCTTCTGTTGAACATCTTTTGGTGGTAGAGGAATTTTTAATGCCTTTAAATCATCGGGATAAACATGCGGCTGAGCTGCGCCTCTTGCAAGCGAAAAAATATGTTCTTGAATTGACTTTAGATACAAGAAAATATAATAGGATAAATCTCTATCAGGAGTATTAATTGTAGTACAGTCAGATGCAAAAATTGGCTCTTTCCAAAAATTCAAAAATCCAGCATTAGCACCGGAAGCGCTTACTGTAATGGTATTTTCTGGCCTATTACTTTCGTTATGTGTATAAGCAAAATCAAGTCCACCAGCTACAACTTTTATACTTCCTTTTTGGGTATACTTTTGTGTAATTGATTTGCCTTTCATCAAGCTTGCTATTTCCCCAAGTAATTTTATATCCCATTTGCTTACCAACTCTACTATTTTTTTTGCAGTTACAGAAATAGCTTTATTAAAATCCCTTCTACTAAAATCAAGCATATCCTTCAACCGAGCAATGTGTGCAAACTCTTTTAAACTTTCCGGTAAAACGAATGATTTTCCTAAAAAATTTTCGGTGATATAGTGATTCAATTTTGCTGCATCTTGTTTGTTGGAAGGGTTGTACAATGGTGTTTGTATAGCATTGAGTTGTGTTGCTGTCAATACAGGCACATCATCTTCAGTTACTTCAGGCTGTGGAGTAGTGTTCAAATATTTTATGCCTTCGCTCCCTTTAGCTGCACTCCATTCATAACCCAAAAATTTCTTCATCGCCTTATTATCAGCAGGGCTTTTAATAACCAGCACAGGTACAACATTGCTTTGCGCTAATAAGTAATAATATAATTTTTCCTGTTCTGCTTGCCGCACATGGCGGTACAACATTTCGTTTAATATTGCTATTTTTTCAGCAGGCTTCATGTTTTTAAATAGCGGTTTTTTCTGATAATTTTTTATATCAGTCTGGTCATAAAATACTTTTTCATATTCTTTCCATAATTCACTGTTCCGCAGGCTTTCATTTGGTTCTTCTTCTGTAAGAAAGTTTTTATAATCATTGAATGCAATGCCAATATGGTTGCAATAAGCTTCCAGCAAGTGAAGGTCATTGTATTGCTTGTTCTTTTTGGTTCTTGGACCAACTTCCCCATCAATCCAGCATTGTGCCCGGTAGCGATAGTGGGTGGCTTCATCGGGATTTAGTTTGCGTCTGCGAAGAAAAAGTGTAACTGTATTGGTGCCAGTCTTTCCAAAAGTGCCACTGCCCAACTCTGCAATAGCAACAATATGAAAATGCTTTAACAAAATTTCTCTTGCCTGCCGGTATTGATTGGCATCATTACTTAATACACTTGATGGTAAAATAATTGCCGCTACACCATCTGGTGCAAGTAATTGCTTAGCCTTTTCAATAAAAAAAGTTTCAATACTATTATTGGTAATGATGGCTTTTTCATCTATGCTGCCAAAGAGTTCAAAAGCCCTTCTGTCAGTATGTTTCAACGTTTCTAAAAATCCTTTTACGCTATACGGCGGATTGGCTACCAGAATATTATATGTCCCATTTTGTATCTCTTCATTTTTTGCCAATGCATCTGCATAAATAATTTTTATTTGATCCTGGCCGTACATAAAGGCTGAAACCTTTGCAACTTTACTAAGGCGGTATTCTTTTTCAACACCAGTAATATTACTGTAATATTCACTGGTATCTGCATTCTTATATTTCTCTGCCAATGGTTTTATCTGTCGTGCCAGTTCGGTTAAAAAGTGCCCGGCTCCACAAGCGTAATCAATTGCTTTGGGAGGCTGTTCACTTTTTATCAATATATCTTCCAATGGCAGACTGTTGATGATAAATTTCACAATCGGCATTGGTGTAAAAAACTGCCCTTCACTTTGTTTTACACCGGCATCCAAAAAGCCTTCAAACATATCGCCCAAAAACTGGTTGCTGTTTTCGGCTGTATCGCTTTTTAGTTTTATATTCTGCAACATTTCTACAATGCTTCTTAAAACTTCTGCATTTTCCCTGAACAATCTTTCATTATGCACATCAATAAATGCAAAGTCGTTATTCGTAAAAAATTTCAGTTGTTTAAAATAGCGGTTGATGGTTTCTTTGGTAGCATCAGGGTCGTTGTCTTTTTCAAGAAATCTAAACGCTTCATCAATTTGTTCCTGGTTAATGTATGTTACATCTTCATCCAGGAATTGTTTCATACCCTGCTGGTACAAACGTTGTAAACGGTCCTGCAGTTCAAAATCGTTGTCGTATGCACGACCCTTCCAGTAAAATCCAAGATTATCAGGATTCTCCTGCTCGTCCACTACTTTACAAAGAAAAAGATTCAC
>JAYUBR010001207.1:0-3336 GCA_043740775.1 Ferruginibacter sp.
GCACCGGCAGTGATAATTAGACCAAAAATCTATTCAAACACAATTTTAAGTTTCATAGAGGAAAAAGGAAGGGCTTCGGTGTTAGAATTTGTTTGGAACCTTGCCCAAACAACATTGTAATCATGACCTGCAGACAATTCGCCATTCATAAATTGAATAGTTTTATTACTGATAATTGTTTCTACATTCTTATCAACAAGGTAAACTATAACCTGGCCGGTCGTATTATTTCCATTCCCCTGTAATTCATAGAAGATACACCTATAGTTACCTTCAGACATTTTTATCCAATTGGTAGCATTCACAACATAGGTTGTTGGAGGAGAAGGCGGAAGTGTTTGTGGGTTTTGTGGGTAAGGAAAATCTTTTGAACAGGAAATAATACAAATAATTGCAAAGAAGCCAATTAGTAAATTACCGAAAGAAAGTGTACGTTTCATAATTGTAAGATTTTAAAGATGAACGATTCTTGTTTACAATCGTAAAACTATCATGCAAAACAGGCGAATGCCAGCCATATTGAGTAAACAACAATTAGCAGCAATAATTTCCAGAAATGAGTGGGTAATTGACACGAAGAAATCCATCGGATTTTAAAAGACAGTATTATTTGTCTGGTTAATTTTATTATACCCTGCCCGGTTGTAGCTTGCTAAGCAGCTTGTCTTTACGGTTGCGGGAAACATTCACTGTAGAACCGTCATTCATTACGAGGTATCCTCCTTCTCCGCGTATATACTTAGTTACCTCATTCAGGTTTACAAGATGGGAGTGGTGCACCCTTATGAAGTAGCCGAAATTTTCCAGTTGCTCTTCTATCTCTTTCAATGAGCGGCACACAGTTATCTTCTTTTTATTGGTGAGGTATATGCGTGAATAGTTGTCATCTGCCTCACAGCTCACTATATGGTGGGCGGCAACTAATTCAAAGCCTTCAGAAGTGGGGACCGCTATTTTTGTAAACCCACTGTCTTTGTGTTGTATCTGGTCAATCAACATCCGGAATTGCTCAACCGAAGGAGGTGTTTTTTGAAGTTGCACTTTATGTACTGCCACCAACAGTTCTTTTGGATCAATGGGTTTTAGTAAATAATCCAGTGCACTAAATCGGATGGCCTTGATAGCATATTGATCATAACTAGTTGTGAATATAACAGAGAATGGAATCTGTTTAAACTGTTCCAGCATTTCAAAACCGTTCATTGAAGGCATTTCAATATCGAGGAACACCAGTTCGGGTTGTATTTTTTCAATAGCTTCCAGGCCTTTTTTTGCAGAGTGGCATCTGTCCATCACCTCTACTTCCGGACAATAATCACTTAATAAAATGCTCAGTGTATCTATACAATGAACCTCATCGTCTATGAGAATAGCTTTGATCATAGCTCACCTAATTTAAGTATTAATTTTTGCAAGTGGGCATTAATTTTTTTTACCCTGTCCGTGAAAGAAGAAATTCGTCCAACTTTTCTTTTTCAATTTGCCTTCCATGTTTTTTCGATCCGGTACAATCAAGCCCTCATTGGCTAGGGCAAAAACTTCAATGGCTTTTTCCACATTTTTAAACTTATAGTTACCGATAGAAACAGATTTAAAATTCGGGTTATTCTTTATTTTGTCATGTATTTCACCGGAGAAAAGAATGCTATTTCCAGTACCCAACGATTGTATGCGTGAAGCTACATTAACACCATCGCCCAATATTTTCCCTTCCTCATAAAATATCTCTCCAATGTGCAACCCTACCCGTAACGGAACTGAAGGGTCTGCCTGCAAGCACTGCTGTATTTCCATTGCAGATTGTACAGCCTCGGTGGCGCTGGCAAAAATGCAGAGGCTTCCATCTCCATAATCGTTCGACACCTCACCTGCATGATTAGTTACTGTTTTTCTCAATTCAGCGGTATAACGTTTAATGACATTCACTGCTTGTTCTTCATTTTGCTGCATCATGGCCGTGTAACCGACAATATCGGTAAAAAGAATCGCGGCCAGTCGCCTTTGTTGCGACCCGATAGCCATCGGGTTGGCAAAGGATTGATTGCCCCTCGAAAAATTTTTATCAAGCAACGCTGCAATTTTATCAAAGCTGGTTTCTTTATTTTGTATTTGCATTTGTTCCATCAGGGTCCGTAGCTGTTCTGCAGAGGGAGGTGCTTTTTGCAACTGCACTTTATGCACCGCTGCAATTAGTTCTTTGGGATCTATCGGTTTTAATAAATAATCCAAAGCACTAAAGCGTATAGCCTTGATGGCATATTGATCATAGCTGGTAGTGAAGACCACCGAAAAAGGGATCTGTTTAAATTGTTCCAGCAGTTCAAAACCATTCATCATGGGCATTTCAATATCAAGAAATACCAGGTCTGGTTGTAGATTTTCAATAGCTTCCAGGCCTTTTTTTGGCGACAAACATTTTTCCATTATTTCCACTTCCGGGCAATAATCGGCCAGGAGGATGCTCAGTGTATCAATACAGTGAACCTCGTCATCTATAAGAATGGCTTTAATCATATAAAATAGGCATTTTGATGATTACCTCTGTACCGGCAGCGGTTCCATCCGGTTCCACCAAATCATTAAAAATTACTACAGATTCGTCTACAGCTGTGTTTTGCATCATGGCAATCCGGCGAGCCGTTATTTTTAGTCCCATTGACTTGTGCTTTGTGGCCGATTTGCTCGCCAATTCCGCAGCCCTTTTTCTACCGATACCATTATCCCTAACTATAATATATAAGTGCTCATCCTCATGTGATATGTCAATGTCCAATTGCCCCTTTTCTTCTTTGTGCATCAAGCCATGCCAGATGGCATTTTCTACATAAGGCTGTAAAATAAGTGGCGGTACTTTCAACGCTTCAATATCCAAATCTTTTGGAATAGAAATTTTGTATGCGAAGTGATAATTAAAACGCAAGGCTTCCATCTCAAGGTACAAACCAAGTGCATCCAATTCGCTCTCAAGGGTGATCAATGAAGCCTGCGAATTTTCCAATATCATGCGCACCATTTTTGAAAATTTTGTAAGATACTCAGATGCCTGCTCTTTGTTATTTTGAAGAATAAACCTGTTTATAGAGTTGAGAGAATTAAAAATAAAATGCGGGTTCATTTGGGCACGAAGTACCTGCATTTCAAGATCGGAATATTTTTGTTTTAAGGTTGTATTTTCATTCTGCATCCTTGCGGTTTCTTTGAGCCGGTTCACTTCTTCAATGGTTTTTTTTATCGTAATGCCGAGATCATTCATGTCAATCGGTTTATTCAAAAAATCAAATGCGCCGTTGTTCATAGCTGTTCTGATATTTGACATATCTCCATAAGCTGAAAGCA
>JAYUBR010001208.1:0-3333 GCA_043740775.1 Ferruginibacter sp.
ATTGATCATTTGGTGGTGATCCCATTTACCGAAGCATTCGCCAACCAAAGTGCAGAAGCCTACATCAGCAATTTTTTGGTAAAAACGTTTCATCCGCATACCATCATCATTGGCTACGATCATCGCTTTGGTAAGGGCCGTAGCGGCGATTACCATTTACTGGAAGACAAAGCCCCGGAATATAATTATGTGGTAAAAGAAATTCCGGTCTACATGTTGGAAGATGTTACCATCAGCAGCACCAAAATACGGGAAGCCATTCTTGCAGGAGATATTGATACTGCACGCAATTGTTTGGGCTACGATTATTTTTTTAGCGGTACAGTAATAAAAGGCAATCAACTGGGCCGTACCATTGGCTACCCCACTGCCAACCTACAGATAACCAATGAAGATAAACTGGTGCCCGGCAATGGTGTGTACGCAGTTACAATTAAATATGAAAAATTAAGAACTAAAAATTTAAGTGGTATGATGAACATTGGTTTTCGTCCTACCGTGGATGGAACAAAAAGAGTGATTGAAGTAAATATTTTTGATTTTAACCAGGATATTTATGGTGAGACATTGACCATTACTTTAAAAAAGCACCTGAGCAGCGAAGTAAAATTTAATGGGCTGGATGCGTTGAAAGCACAGCTTTCGCTGGATAAGATTGCAGCATTGAAAACGCTTTCAGAAATATGAATTATGAGTTATGAATTATGAAATTTTCAGCAAGCTTCTCCCTTCCTAAATTTAGAGGATACTATTCCCAATAAGTTGGCCGACTATATTTTCCCCCTTGGGGGACAGGGGGCTACATCATTTTCATCACCATCTCCTTCAACAAACTGCCATCACTTGTGCCGCTATCGTTTACACCAATGCTTCTTAAATTGTATTCGTGTAGCAACAGCAGCGCTCTTTCCACACCTTCATAACCATACATTTTTGCTGTGGCGAGGGCTTCCTTTGCTGCAAAGGGATTGTTATAAAAAAATGGTTTTATGGCACTTTCACTTTTATCGGCCATGCCAAAAATAATGTAGAGTTTGCTAAAGTATCCATACAACGCCGGCAATACCAATTGTATAGGCGCAGCCTTGGGATTGCCTTCAAAATACTGAATGATTCGAATGGCTTTTGCCAGGTCTTTTTTACTCATGGCAGCCTGTAGTTCAAAGGCGTTGTATTCCTTGCTTACGCCCACATATTTTTCTATATCATCCTCGGTAATGGTCTTGCGCTGGCCAAGGTTGACGGTTATTTTTTCCAGTTCATTTACGATACGGTTCAAATCGTTGCCGAGATGATCTGCCAGCAACATTACCGTTTTTTGTGACATGCTGAAATCCTGTGCCTTTACATAGTCGGTCACCCATTCTACCAGCTTATAATCTTTTATTTTTTCAGAATTAAATAACTCTGCATTTTTTTTAACAAGCCTGCCCAATTTGGTAGTTTTATTAATTGTTTTTTCTTTATGACTTACTACAAAAATGGTTGAGGCCAGGGGATGTTCGATGTAATTTTCCAGCTTATCCACGTCCTTCATTTGCTGGGCTTCTTTCAGCAATACCACCTGCTTTTCAGCGAACATTGGGTAGCGCATGCAGGCATTCACTATGTCGCTCCAGTTGGCATCTTTACCATAAAAAACAGTAAGGTTAAAGCTGGCCTCGCTTTCGGGCAACAAGTGATGCTCCGCATAATTCATGATCTTATCAATATAATAATCTTCTTCCCCTTCCAGCCAATATACTGGCTTAAAAAGCTTCTTCTTCCAATCACCTAAAATTTTTTCTGCAGACATGGTTCAAAAATACAATAACCGGAGCAACTAATTTTTTTTGCCGTTAAGACGTTTAGGCGTTTTTTTCTTTTTTTAATAAAACGTCTTAACGGCCATATTTCCAAAACGTATCAACGACTTAACGGCCTATTTATAAAAACATCCAAACGGCCTTATTCAAAACGCCTAAACGACTGAACGGCCCTATCTATTTACCGCTTTTCCATTGTTTTAAATGTTCTACTGCTTCTTCCTGTTTTTTAATTTCTTCTTCTTCAATTTCTTTCATATCGCTTTCTATTTCATCCCATTCTTCGTCTGTAAGCTCATCTTCAACCACGGAAGAAGGATGATTAAATTTAAGCACCACATCATACAACACCTGTAGCGCTGCTTCATTGTTCATACTCATTACCAGGTTAATTATTTTTTGTTTGATTACTTCTGTATCCGTCATAAAAAAGATTTCTATAAAATTAAAACTTTTACCAATAAAAAAAGATACCCTGGAGTAAGGTATCTTTTTAATGATTTAATGGCGAAATTAAATTCGTTTGGGAATGATTATATTAACCAACATCAATAAAAAAAATGCACCAAAGGCTGCTGTTAAAATATAACCCAACCAACCTTCTCCTGAATTAATTCCTGCTTTGGCAGAAACCAGGTAGGCAATTAACCCACCCAAAATACCTGCTATCACACTTCCTGTTAATTTAAGGCTATTGACCCTAAATAATTTCCCTATCCAGCCTGCTATTGCGCCATAAGTTAATACAATTATAATTGCTAATGCTTCCATAATGTTTTTCTTAAAGAATTAGATAATAAAATGATTCTCTGATGAAAATACAATCTGCCTGCCAATTTTATCACCCTTAATAAAACGTATAAAAAGCGGGATTGTATGCACAATCGTGTAGGGAATTCTACAGTAATTGCACGATAGGAGAAATTTTTTCTTTTATCTCTTTTTTAGTAAACATGTCTTTCTACAATCTAAAAAAGCAAGTAAGCTTACAATAAAAAAAGCACCTTAGATAAGGTGCATTTCTAAATAATTTTACATGGTGCTAAATTCGTCGCGGAATAATTAAATTCAATATGGCCAGTAAAACAAAGGCCCCGATACCGGCGGTTAAAATATACCCCAACACGCCTCCACCAAGACTAATGTGCAACAAACCAAACAACCAGTAACCCACGAAACCACCAAGAATACCGACTACTATATTGCCGATCAGTCCAAGGCCACTGCCTTTAAATAATTGTCCGCCCAGCCAGCCGGCTATTGCGCCCAAAATAAGTGTGATGAGAATTGCTTGTCCTTCCATGATAAATGTTTTAAGGTTTTAATAAATGATTTATATTTATTAGGTGCAATCTGCCTGCCAGTTTAATTTTACTTGTCAAATACCAGTTTTAATTATCATAGCATTAAATACGGGTCAAATATTCCACACATTTAGTAGTGCCTGTTAAAATTACGATTGAATGATTGATTGAAATAATGCACCTGCAAGATGTGCCGTAATAAATTAATCCATTTTGTAGTAACA
>JAYUBR010001209.1:0-3327 GCA_043740775.1 Ferruginibacter sp.
GGTACGGGAATTTTACAGGCTCAATCATACTTACCAGAGTTATGATTTTGTACTGAACAAAAAAGCAAACTATTTAAAGTTTGATAAAAAAGAAATGCCGGTGTGGGATGCCTTTCAGTTTTTAAACCAACTGGTAGATGATTCTGATCCTGACACCGATCTTGACCAGTTTCAACACCTGTTACAAACTTCAGAAGCCATCCGCAGAGATGGTCATCCGGACTGGATGGTAATGGTTGGTTTGTTGCATGACATGGGAAAAGTTTTGTGCCTTTTTGGTGAGCCACAATGGGCCGTGGTAGGAGATACCTTCCCCGTGGGTTGTGCCTTCTCTGATAAAATAGTATATCCGGAATATTTTAAAAACAGTCCAGATTTTGACGATGAGCGTTACAACACAAAATATGGGGTATACTCACCAAACTGTGGCTTAGAAAATGTGCATCTTTCCTGGGGGCATGATGAATATATTTATCAGATAGCAAAGGATTATTTGCCCGAACAAGGTTTGTATATGTTGCGGTATCATTCTTTTTATTCGCAGCACCGGGAGCATGCATACGATTACCTGATGAATGAACACGACCATGAAATGTTTAAATGGGTAGATCTTTTTAATCCTTACGATCTGTATTCAAAAAATCCAACTCCGCCAAACTGGAACGAATTAAAACCATATTACGAAACCCTTGTAAAAAAATATCTGCCTGCCACCTTAAAATTTTAAGAAAAAAAATCTTTGTTTTTTAGTGCCTTTGTTTTTTATTTAATATCCTGCTTCTGTATTTTTTTGTTGGGAAATAACTTGTTTGTTAATTCCCGGGTGGTATATAACTACCCTGTTTTCCAAAAAAGAAATTTGGTAGTTTATTGATTGTTATATTTATCAAACCATGTATTGTTTGTAACCTGCAATTTTTACTTATCTTGACAATTAATCAACTTAAAGATTGCTGATGAATCAATTGCAAACCCTCGACTATATTGTTTTCTTTATTTACTTTATTGCAGTCTCCTCTTACGGATACTATATCTACCACAAAAAAAAATCTGCCACCACCAGTTCAAAAGATTTTTTTCTGGCCGAAGGTTCACTTACCTGGTGGGCCATCGGCGCTTCATTGATAGCCTCCAATATTTCTGCTGAACATTTTATTGGCATGTCGGGTTCGGGCTTTGCATTGGGTCTTGCCATTTCTACCTACGAATGGATGGCCGCCGCTACATTGATTGTCGTTGCGGTATTTATCATACCTGTGTATCTTAAAAACAAGATATACACCATGCCGCAATTTTTATCAATGCGGTACAATGATCATGTTAGTACCATCATGGCTATATTCTGGTTGCTGGTGTATGTGTTTGTAAACCTCACTTCCATTATCTATCTCGGTGCACTTGCCATTTCTTCCATCTCTACAATTAGTTTTGAGTGGAGCATTGTTGGCCTCGTAATTTTTTCTCTTGTGGTAACATTGGGTGGTATGAAGGTGATAGGCTACACGGATGTAGTGCAGGTAGTAGTGTTAATTTTGGGCGGCCTGGTTACAACCTACCTGGCGCTTTCATTACTGTCGCAGGAATATGGTTTTGGTAAAGATATTTTTAAGGGACTTTCCATTTTGCGTAAAGAAGCGCCCGAACATTTTCACATGATATTCGATTCTTCCAATAAATATTATAAAGAGTTGCCCGGCCTATCGGTGTTGATTGGTGGTATGCTGGTGAACAACCTCGCTTACTGGGGCTGCAACCAATACATTGTACAACGTACGCTGGGTGCAGATTTGGTGACTGCACGCAAAGGAATTTTATTTGCCGCCTTTTTAAAATTGCTTGTTCCTGTTATAGCCGTGTTGCCGGGCATTGTGATGTATGTGTTGCACAATAAAGGAATGTTTCAGCACGAGATGGCAGATGCCGCAGGCACGCTTAAACCAGATCATGCTTATCCTACCTTAATGAATTTGTTACCCGCCGGTTTAAAGGGAATTGCCTTTGCCGCGTTAACTGCTGCTGTTGTTGCATCATTGGCAGGCAAGGCAAATAGTATCTCCACCATTTTTTCGCTGGATATTTATAAAAAATATTTTAATAAAGAAGCCACGGAAAGAAAGATGGTACTGGTGGGAAGATGGGCCGTTGTAGTTGCCATGGTGATTGCAGGTATTGTTGCACCGGCCTTAAAATCGCTTGACCAGGCTTACCAGTTTATACAGGAATATGTTGGCTTTATTTCGCCCGGGGTACTGGCTATTTTCTTACTGGGATTTTACTGGAAAAAAACCACGGCACCAGCTGCCATGGCTGGTGCGTTGCTGACCATCCCCATTTCAACCGTATTAAAATTTTTACCGGTTTGGACTAACGGCAGTTTCCCCGACTTTGCTTTTTTAAACAGGATGGTAATTACGTTTGTATCTATTGTGATTGTGATGATTATAATGAGCATTGCTAATCCTAAAAAAGAAAATGATACGCATGCTATTGAAGTAGATACATCCATGTTTAAGATCACGCCGGGCTTTGCTTTTGGGTCTATTATTATCATGGGAATATTGACAGCATTGTACACAGTTTTCTGGTAAGAAAAATGATATTCATCCGGATTAAAGCGGTTGTTTTTATGCGCTGGTCTGGATGATAACATTAAAGTATAAGTGGTAAATAAAAAATGAAATAGTTCAAGTATATTGTACACCAGTTTGCTTAACCAGTCAGCATAAAAATTTCATACTTAAATAAAAAAACAACATAGTAAATCATGAAAAAGAAAACTCTCGTTGCCGATTCCCGGCGTAAATTTATCCGCAATACAGCATTGACTGCGGCCGGATTTTTTATCGTACCACGCCATGTTCTGGGTCGTGGTTTTGTTGCACCCAGTGACAGGCTGGTGGTTGCTGGTATTGGCGCCGGTGGAAAAGGTAGCAGCGATATTGAAAACTTTTTTAAAAGTGGCAAAGCCGACATTGGCTTTTTGTGCGACGTAGATGACCGCCAGGCTGTAGAAACCCGTAAGAAATTTCCGAAAGCAAAATACTACAAAGACTTTCGGGAAATGCTGGACAAAGAAGGAAAATCAATTGATGCGGTGTCTGTTTCTATACCCGATCACCAGCACGGTGTAGCAGCCATGGCAGCCATGCAATTGAATAAACATGTATATGTGCAAAAGCCTATGACGCACGATATTTACGAAGCCCGTAAATTAACAGAAGCAGCACATAAATATAAAGTGGTAACACAAATGGGCAACCAGGGTTCTTCGGGCGATGGCGTACGCCAGTTGCAGGATTGGTACAATGCAGGAACTATCGGAGATGT
>JAYUBR010001210.1:0-3326 GCA_043740775.1 Ferruginibacter sp.
TAAGCTACAGCATAAAGAATGAATAAAATGGCGTGAAGCAAAAGGACGGAATTTCGCAGGACCAATCAGAACACGAACATAAAAATTAATTGCTACAAATACAAGTTTATTACACAAATTATATCCGCCAAATTACGCGAATTTAAAAAAGCAAAGACTATCTTGTAGTCGGCAACTGACAGTGCACCAAAAATGGCAATTAGTAGTGCACCACTGTTTTGGTAAAAAGTATAAATACTTTGGTGCTTAGGAAACATGATAAAAAATAAAATTACAGGGTTTTAATTTGCTTTTTCAAAGATTGTTTTTCGGTTTTTTAAGCGGAAGCTTTCGCCGGTAAGTTTGATGATTTCACACCGGTATAACAGGCGGTCTAAGATGGCTGTTGTGATCACATCATCACCAATTGTTTCTACCCATTCCTTTGGTGATTTGTTGGTGGTAATTCCAAAAGATACTTTTTCGTGCAAGGCATTGATAAAATGAAAAAAACTATTGGCTTCGTTTCTGGCCATGGTGATCATCATGATATCATCAATGACAATCAGATGTGCCTTTAGCAATCGTTTGTAATCAACCATGGCTGACCGGGATTGCTCTTTGGTTTTAAGCATGGACATGATCTGTTCCATTGGTCTGAAGTAGGCCCGGTAGCCTCCCTCGATAGCCTGGTGACAAAGTCCTGCAGCAAGGAAAGATTTGCCGATACCGTTTGGCCCCATGATGATCAGGTTAAAGTTTTGATCCAGCCAGGTTAGCTCTTTCAACTGCTCCAGCCTTGCAGATGGCATGCCTTCTACCATGCTGCAATCATAGCCCATCAGGTCGTGGGTGCCAGGCAATCTTGCGGTTTTTATTTTTCGCTCCTGATCTTTGTGGTTGCGGTATTTTATTTCTGCTTCCAGCAGATTTTCTGCAAACTTCAGGTAGCTGATACCAGTTGTTGCAGCCTGGTCAGCCATTTTTTGCACCTGCTCATTGATGGCTGGTAATCGCAATTGTTTGCAATGATTGCTGATGTTGTTTTTAATTTTCATGATGTTATTTATTGTTTTGTAATGGATGAGTAGTTTAAACCGTAGTTGGCTTTTGACGCTGCCGCGGGCTGGTACAATGAGAGCAGATGATCTGGCTACAGCCTTTTACCAGATTGCATTTGAGGGATCATCTGCTCTCATTGCACTGATTATTTGAAGAGTTCCTCATAATCACCCAGCTTGCTTTTATCCGGCTTTGTTTCAGCCTTTCGACTGTTGTGCGGATCCAGTAAAATGATCTTACCCGTAGGTGCCGTAATGGTTGTATCCTGCTCTTCATGCAGGTTGATCAATTCTGAGAAGCTAACTGCACTCAGGTAACGTTCCGCTACACATTTTTCCAGCACCTTATTGACCAGCTCCTTGTTACGTCCGTTGATTGCTTCGCGGATATACAATACCTGGTCACGCAGATAGCGGCCCTTTTCGCCGCGGATCAGTTCAAAGTATTGTACGGCCAGCCCTGGATTGTTAAACAGGGCAGCTGTTTCAGCCAGCAGTACTTTTAATTTTGCAGTCTTATCACGCTTGTGATCGGTATTGATGATTTTATTGCCCTTGTTTTGTGGAACGGGATGTTTACACAGAAAGTTTTGCTGATCATTATGGATATGGAGTTCTCCGGCTTTTAGCCATACCATTACCTGGGCGTCTTTTTTATATGTTCCTTGTGGCAGAGAATAAAAGTTTCCGGCGTAGGCAATGGTATTGTCGAGGCGCACATAACGTGTAATGTAAGCTGGCAGTAGTTTTACCGATACCCATGGAGTTAAGTGTTCTTTTTCTATGGCCCATTGCTGTAAAGGTATTTTACGGATGGTGCTATGCGGCATGCCATTGCCGGTTCTTTCCAGCCAGGCCAGTACCTGCGCCTGTAAAGTCTCTGTATCAAAAAAGGCTCTGCCGTAGAGGAAGTTGTTTTTGACAAATTTTACAACGTTCTCCACCTTTCCTTTGCTCTCAGGATCGGCTCTACGGCAAAAGTATACCCGGAAGTTCTGTTCAAAAACATAGGTTTTAAAATCCTGGGTGAGCAGCAGATCACCCATCTGCTCATCTATCAGCAAGAGCCTGTCCTGGTCATAAACGACTTCTTTGGTGACACCTCCAAAGAACTTAAACGCCTCTTCATGGGCATCAATGGCGGTGAGGGAAGTAAAGGGAATGATGGAAAAGCGGACATACTTCATCCTGGAGCGGGAGAGCATCATTACAAAGAAATATACTTTCCTGCGCTTTTCGTCTGCATTACGCAGAATGTATTGCCCAAAGTCAGCCTGGGCCTGAAGACCATAAGGCAGTTCTTCAACAACAAAATAGTCACGGCCTGCCTCTTCGAGCGCAATAGCATATTTCTGCCGGACGGCTATTACAAAATTGTATACCGTTCTTGCAGCGACACGGGGAAATTGAGGGTGGTGTTCCTTTAACCAGTCATGCACCTGTGCTGCACTGGCAGCAGGGTGAGCCTGTAGCCTTGTTTTCACAAAGGGCTCGTACTCGTCTAATAGCTTAACCCTGGAGTCTTTTTTTGTCAGGAATACGTCATACTCAGCTTCACTGAGCGATAAATATTTTATGACCGTTCTCCGGTTCAATGCTAAAGCCTTAGTTATTGACCGATAGCTTAATCCTTCACGGTGTAATCGTTGAACTTCGTAATACATGATCCAGTCTCCAATTGTTTTTGTATCCATTTTTGTTAGCCTTTAGTGGCCTCCAAAGCTGGAATTTTTAATAATGGATCATGCTTCCTAAATTACCGAAGTGGTGCACCCTTATTTGCCGAAATGGTGCACTCCCAGTTGCCGAATTTGGTGCATTGTTATTTGCCGATCACACCCTGTTTGTGTTCCACTGCTGAACTTAAATACAACACCGAATCCCGTGAGCCGCCGTTGTATCTTTTTAACCATCGGCTAAAGTGTTTAACCAGTAAGCTTTTTGTAGTGAACGCGTAAGCATACAGCATTTCATTATCTCGTCAAGGCCGGACTACCCTGCTCCTTTTTGTTACTACTCCTGTAAATTGAAGTTCGCCTCCAGTCATCATTCTTTTACAACCGGCAACTCTATATAAGTTGAATACTGGCTGTTACAGTAAATAGTATGGGTTGCTTTTATAAAATCACTTTCCCGGGCTTCAAAAATATTGGATACATATTTTTGGGGATTGCGGTCTATGATGGGGAACCAGGTACTCTGTATTTGTATCATGAGCCGGTGGCCTTTTAAAAAAGTATGATTGATGGTGTGCAGGTCAATCACAAACTCTTCCGGTTTATTGGG
>JAYUBR010001211.1:0-10692 GCA_043740775.1 Ferruginibacter sp.
TCTGTTTTCTTTGCTGCTTCAAGCGCTTTGTTTGCGTACTTAAAAGCAGAGTCATTATTATGCAGTACGAAATAAGTTTTTGCGATATCAATTAATAAACGCATTACCTGATTGATATCCTCACGTTGTTCATTGTATATATAACTTCTTAACAAATCAGGTAAGGCTTTATTATACTCCTTCAATGATAAATAGTATTCACCCACAAATGCCAGATGAAAGCGAAGGCTCCGGTTAGTAATGGTATCTATTGGTATCAGATCAAAATATCGTTTTGCTGAATCAAATTGTTTATTTCTTGCGAAAACCTTAGTAAGAGCGGGATAATTCGGGGGTGATTGGCGATAATAATTGATTGCTGTTGTGTAGTTTTCGACACTTTGATTGAGTGTTGCCAACATATGCCTTTCCCATGACTTCCATCGTTGGTTACTGTTATATTTTATTAACTGCTGAAACGTTTGTAACTTCTCAAATGCTTTCGCATAATCTCCTTTGTCGACTGAATTATTATACGACATGATAATTGATGATAACGCATATAATGAATCACCAGATTTTTTACTCAGATCAAAACAGGTATCTAAATTATTTAGCGCATCATTAAATTTGCTTACAGAATACAACGCCTGCCCAAGTCTCCAGTACGTTTTATATAAGTCTTTTTTATTCGCTGATTTTTTGTAATAATAAATAGCTTCTCTACAGTACTTCTCTGCCTGCGAAAAATTCTCATATTTCTCAAATTCAATTACTGCTTTCAACGACAAAGATTTTGCAATGCCATATGTATAGTTTATTTTTTCAGCTCCAGCTAATGATTCGGAAATAAGTGATTCTGCAGCATCTGTTTGAGCCGCCTGTTTTGTATCATCTGCAAACCATTTAGGGAAGCCCAGATATACATCGCTCAGTTCGTTGAGGCAGTCTATTTTCGCACTATCGTGCAATGAGGGTAATCGCCTTTTTATACTGTTGATTTGTTTTTCATTTTGTGAAAAACAATTTTCTAGTATTAAAATAAAAAACAGGAGGTTAAAAATTTTTTTCATGCTGAAATCAAATTTATATCGGTAACTTAATAATAAACACACAACCTTCCCCTTTCTTCGTTTCTACTTTTATTTTACCATTATGTGCTTTTATAATATCATAATCGTAGAACTCATGTTGCTGAGGATAGTTTACATGTTCAATTTGCATTAAAAGCAATAGGACTTTTTTATTTCTTCAATTTCGATTATCATCGTTTTTTACTCCCGGTGAGTGTATTGCCATTATCAATTACGGTTATGAGATGTGGCTATATTTGAAATTCCTCAACTTGTAACCGTTGCTAAATTTATAAATAAAAGTTGATGATATGCATAGCCGATTTTGATTCCGTGTCCCAGTATTTTTTGCAAACCCCATGAGTGTGTCCAGCGAAGCTGTTGCTGCGATGGGAGTTGGCCTCTCGATGGGAGGAATAGAGCAACCTTCAAGCATCAAATCAAACACATGCTGCGTTGTTATAAGGAGAAGGGTGGTGAAATTCACTTGATTACTCGGCTGGCAGCGTGTACTTTGTCACTTTGCCTCCGCTAAGCATTTGAGTACCCTATTTCGTTCTTTTAAAAATTTAATCAAGTACTTAGTAAGAAATAATTTCTCCACTATTGAACCGAATATTCCAAGAGGTGTATTAAAAGTAAATTCATCTATCATTTTTGTTCCAGTTTTATCAACTTCAAATGAATGCCTATGCTTCATAGATGAAAAATTACCTTTAATCATTTCATCTTCAAAGTATAAGAATGGTTCCATTTTGGTGATTTTCACTGTGAGTTTTTGTTTAATGCCAAAATGAATAGCTTCCCAAGTAATAATGTCGCCTGCTTCACATAGAACAGAAGTGCGACCTGCAACTACCCTCTCCTGCGTTTTTGAAGTCGACAATTGATGAGCTTCAATATTACGTGCAAGATCAAAACAAGTTTGAACTGGTGCGTCGATAAAGGTTGTTAAATAAATAGTTGCCATTTGTACTTGATACTAATTTTGAAGGCTGCTGTACCGGTATTTTATAGATTCCATCCCCGAATCACGGACGATTGAAAATATAAAGTTGAAATTAACTACAAAAAGCCAAATTGAAAATCGACTGCTTGAACTAAAGTATAGCTATGCAAATAGCTGAAGTTTCAATTTCCAAATCCCTCTTTCAGCATACTTTTGTTGAACCAACCCCTGAGTTGAAGGCCTTAACAGTCCCTTAAAAATACGAACTTCCCTTTTCATTTAAAAAAATATAGTATGAAAAAAAATGAGTACAGTAAAGTAACCTTAGCTGCTGATGCGCAGGACGTATTGCAACAGCTTGCTGATGTGCTGACCGCCAAACGGTATGCGGTTCGACCATCCGCAATTATACGCAGGAGATGCGTTTTATTTTTGCCCACTACCATGATGTGCCGGTAGCTGAACTTACCATCAGACACATTATTAATTCCCTCAACCACATCATTAAAGAGCATGGCGTGGGGCGGCAGAAATGCCACCAGGCAGCGCAGGCCTGTAGCTTTTTCTATAAGCGTGTACAGCCTTCACCCTTTATTATTCCTTCGCAGTTTTATCCCCGTAAACAAAATAAACTGCCGCAGGTGTTTAGTACAGACCAGATAAAACAATTGCTGTCTGTCATCACCAAGCTGAAACACCGCATGATTGTTTCGTTGTTTTATGGTACCGGCCTGCGGATGAATGAGCTGCGCAATGTGCGCCTCAGCGATGTTGGCAGCAAGGCTTTCCAGTTAAAAGTAGTAGCCGGTAAAGGCAATAAAGACCGCTTTACCTTACTACCCAAAAACCTGCTGCCCGAACTAAGGCAATGCTACCTGCAGCATAAACCATCCGTGTATCTTTTTGAAGGACACAAAAAAGGTATGCCCATGCACGAGCGCAGCATCCAGCATTTTGTACAGCACTGTGTAACCAGGATAGGGCTGGGCGGGCAGGATTATTCTGCCCATACGCTGCGTCATTCTTTTGCCACCCATTTACTGGATGCCGGAGCCGATCTGCATACCATTAAAGAACTGCTGGGGCATGGCAATATTGCCACTACCATGATTTACCTGCACCTGCAGCAATCCAAACGGGCATTGCCGGTATCGCCTTTTGATACCATAAGCAGCAGCGCAGTATGAGTACCGTCAGCATAGCCCCGGCGTTGCAACAATTGTTTGGTAAGGCACAGCAACAGCGGTTTAATGCGTACAGTAAACAGGTGTTTACACAACTGCACCACTGCCATACGGCTGCCATTGGTGTACATACCTATAAGTGTAATAACGCTGCCTGCAGCCGGTTGTATCAGCAATACCACAGTTGTGGCAACCGGCATTGCCCCAATTGCGGCGGGCTAAAAAAAGAGCAGTGCCTGCCCGACTGGTCATTCAGGCGGGGATAGAGAATCTTACCGCTGATTTGTTGCCCACTGCTTATTATCATGTGGTGTTTACGCTTCCGCAGGAGCTGCATCCCATCATGATGGGTAACCGCAAAACGTTGTTTAAATTGTTGTTTGATGCAGCATCGCAAACACTGCTGCAGTTTGCAAAAGATCCGCAATGGCTGGGTGGCCGCTGCAGCATTACCGCCATCCTGCCTACCTGGGGACAGCAACTCGGTTTTCATCCCCACCTGCATGGCATTGTTAGTGCGGGCGGGGTAGCGCTCCCCTCTCCGGGCGGAGAGGGGCCGGGGGTGAGGTGGGTAGCAGCCAAACGCAGCAACGACAAATTTTTGTTCCCTGTACCAGCCATGCAGCTTGTTTACAAAGCTGTTTTTTTAAAATGCCTGCGCAGGCTGATAGCAGATAAAGAACTAAAGCTGGATGGTATAGATGCGGATAAAGCAATAAAACATGCAGGCTATAAAAAATGGAATGTGTATGCCAAAAAGCCATTTGGCAATGTAGCAACCGTGGTAGAATACCTGGGCAGGTACACCCATAAAATAGCCATCACTGTACACCGCATTGTAAGCATCAGCGAACACAGCGTAACTTTTAAATACAAAGATTATGCAGACGGCAACAAACAAAAAGAAACAATGGTAAGCCATGCTGAATTTTTACGCCGTTTTGAATTGCACATGCTGCCAAAGCGGTTTGTAAAAATAAGGCACTACGGTTTGTTGCAGAACCATGGAAAAATAAAACGGCTCAATGCCATTCGGCAGCAATTAAACTTACAACCGCTGCCCGTAAAAGTACAGGTGCCGGTGAGTGTGCGCATGCTGGAAAAATATGGTAAAGATATTACGCTGTGCCGTGCCTGCAACAAAGGAAAACTAATACTTATCTGTACCACGTATGCAAAGCTGTACACCAATGGTACTATAAAAAAATCCGTTGCTGCTGATGCCGTATTGTGCAGCGCTGCGCCGCCGTAAAAAAAACAGGGCCTCAAAAAAACAGGTTCTTATTACGGCGTACAAAAAAATAAACCATTCAATATGGGTAAGGGAACTTGTATACAGTTAGTAAAATATAAACACCTGGCACTGCTGCAAAGTACCGCTGCTACCGGTTTACAACAGATGCAAAAAGATAAAGCCGCTACTAAACCCCTATAGCAAATCCCACACCCTGCGCCGGTGTCGGTCAACAAACAATAACCCAAAGCCCCCGTTAAGCTTGTTCTTACCAGGGGCTTTTTTGTGGGGACTCGCGGCTATTGTTCTTAATGTTGTTTGTTGAGCGTAATTTTTTGACGACACAATCAACCTTAATTTTAAAAATTTAGACTACAATAGTTTTGCTGAAAACTGTGTTGAAGAACTAAAAGTGTTACAGGACAAATTCAAAAATGATTATGATGTATATTGGTATGCGAACTGGTTTTACAATCAATCAACAGGGCTCTTGACTTTTTCAACAAGTGACCAAGAGTTGAATTTCAGATACTTTGACGTAGGTAGTTTTTCTGAAAAATCAAATACATGGAAATGGTCGTGGGATAATGACACAACTCTTGAAAATGTAAAAGAAAAGGCACACCTTGTTAAGGAATTTGGAGAAAGTTCAAAGTTCTCTAAACTTACATCTGGCTATTTTGATAGTGACGAATTTGAAGCATGGGAGTTTGCTGCAATTGCTGCAAAACTTATAAACGGAATTGGAGGTTATAGACCTGTTAATGATAGACAACTTCAGATCTTTTTTGTGATAACTGAATTCATCGATAATGAAACAGCTCAAAGCATCAAAGACAAATATGTTGAATGTGGTTCGCACGAATATTGAAGGAATGCATTTGTTTGCAAGCATCTTAATTATATAACTAAAGTCGGATTTGAAGAGGCCTTTGACACTTTTGAGGACATGGAACTTTCGGAAGATGACCATTTTCAAGCTTGGTGTAGCGAGTGCGAACTTATAAGACAAAAAGAAGGAGAATGGAATGACAAATCAATGGCATTTGCAGCTTTAAAACTTGTTTGTGAAAAATGTTATTTTGAAATGAAAGAGCTTAATCTGGGACACAGAGAAAACTACGCCCAATAACCGAGGCTTCGTCTGGCCAGTAAGGCCAACAATGAAGCCTCGGTTGTACGGAACTGACGAGTTTGATTGTTGTTGGTCCCATGGTCGGTGTTCTCACCATCCTTTTCAGCCAATGAATACATTTCATAATTGTCATTCGTTATTCTGCTTTCGTGGTTGGAGTCCTCACCGAACACGACTTCCGGTTAGAATACTTCACTAAAATTTGTGAGTATTCCAAACTCATCCACCCAGAAATTTTATATAAGCTATGTTTGGCAGAGCCTACTACAGGCTATGTTCGGTGACATCCGCCACGGGAACAACCAACGCAATGTTTTAGCCTGCATAAATAAATGAGTAGGGGGGCTGAGTAGTTACGCGGACTTTACTACCGACAATAAAACCGGGGTAAAGATTGGCAAATAATACTTCCTTGCAAACGAGCTGCATAAATGTTATTGTTAATCACACATTCACAATCAGCACCGGTATTTTTAACTCATGCCGTACTGTGTTCACCGTTTCGCCATAAATAAAATCTTTTAAACCTGTGTGGCCATGTGCACCCACAACCAGCATATCTGCCTTAACGTCTTTTACTATGCGTGCAATCTCTTTTGCCCGGTTTCTAAAACCAAGGTAGCCTTCGGTTGTATGACCCTGCTGTATTAAATAATCTACGTAAAAATCCATGCGTTCCTTGTCCTTGCGTGTTTCGTAGTCATCACTTTCTTTGCCCAATAATTTTGCAGAGGCGCTCTCTACAATATGCACCAGTACATACTCAGTTTCTTTCTTGCCCTGGCCCAGGGCAAAGGCCAGTAATTTTTCATCATTTTCGCTAAAGTCAAGCGCTATTGCAATCTTTTTAAATTGTGGTATCACCAGTTCTTTAATCGCATTCACATCGGCATGCATTTGTATGGAAGCAGTCTTTTTTCTGCGATCAAGCAATGGAAATACAACGATGTATAACAGCAATAAAACAAACAGCGCACCCGCAATTGAAAGGCCGGATTTCAACAGCAAACTACCTGCTGAAAAAGTATCTGCTGCCTGGTTAATGATCATTTTCATGTTTAAAAAAATCAGCACCGCTGCAATGGCCCAGGCACCAGTTTTTGTAATGGTGTTGATAGAAAAATTACCCATCGTTTTTTTATCGCTCACAAAATGAATGAGTGGAATAATGGCAAAGCCCAATTGAATACTTAAAATAACCTGGCTAAAAATAAGCAAGGCATCTACGTTGTTTTCACCATAGATGATTATCACCACCAACGCTGGTATAATAGCCAGCAGCCTGGTTATTAAGCGTCTTACCCAGGGGTTTACCCGTAAACTTAAATAGCCCTCCATAATTATCTGTCCAGCCAACGTACCGGTAATAGTGCTGCTTTGTCCGGCGGCAATTAATGCAATGGCAAATAATTTTGGTGCCAGGTTACCCAAAAAACCAGGCAGTAATCTGTGGGCTTCTTTTATTTCCGCCACCTGAGAGTTACCGGTTTTAAAAAATACCGTTGCTGCAAGAACGAGTATGGCGGCATTTACAAAAAAAGCAAGGTTCAGCGCAACGGCAGTATCTATGCGGTTAAATTTTAAAGCCTGTTTTATTCCTGCATCTGTGCGGTCAATCTTCCTGGTTTGTACCAGTGCAGAATGGAGGTATAAGTTGTGTGGCATTACCGTGGCACCAATAATGCCAATGCCAATGTATAAGGCTTCATCCGACATGACATGGGGTATAAATCCCATCGCTACTTCTCCCAGGTTGGGTTGTGCAAAAATAATTTCTATTAAAAAGGAAATGGCAACCACCGCTACCAGGCCAATAATAAAAACTTCCATTTTACGCATGCCCAGCCGTTGTAAAAACAACAATAAAAAAGTATCCAGTATGGTAATGGAAACGCCCCAAACCAGCGGTAGCCCGGTGAGCAATTGTATACCGATGGCCATTCCCAACACTTCCGCAAGGTCGCAGGCAGCAATGGCAATTTCAGCTAAAATGTATAACATAAAATTAACCGGTCGCGGATACGCCTCCCTGTTAGCCTGTGCCAGGTCGCGGCCCCGTACTATGCCAAGTCTTGCCGACAATCCCTGTAGTAGTAACGCCATCAGGTTGCTCATCAGTAATACCCATATCAAAGCATAACCAAATTTGCTGCCACCTGCAAGGTCGGTTGCCCAGTTACCGGGATCCATATAGCCAACACTGATAAGATATGCAGGCCCCAGGAAAGATAAAATTTTTCTGAAGCCGTTTTTTTTACCAGCAGTAGTATCAATACTCTGGTGTACTTCGCTTAAAGAAGTATTGGCAGGTGGATAGTTAGTCATGATGCACAAAAATATTTTTAGCTACCTGCTCGCTGATGATGCAGGGGGCTTGTTGAACTACTTTAATTTCTATAGAACCATCAAAAGCAAACTGCTTGTTTACTTTTAAGCTGGTACCTATGCCAATATGATAATGTTTCAGCATCTCCAGCATCTCAGGCGATTGATTGCTTACAGAACTTACCACTACGTTTTTTTTTGCCGCAATTTCTGCAAGGCTCAATTGTTTTATCACAGCAATTTTTCCATTCGTATCTGGTATCGGGTCGCCATGCGGATCTGTTTGTGGAAAGTTTAAAAAGATGTCTAATTTTTTTATCAGTTCAGGGCTGCTTACATGCTCCAGTTCTTCGGCTATATCATGCACTTTGTCCCATTCAAAACCCAATTTATTTACCAAAAAAAATTCCCAGAGCCGGTGCCTGCGTACAATGCCCAGGGCTATTTTATTGCCGGTAGTATTTAGTTTAAAGCCTCGGTATTTTTCATATTCAACTAATTGTTTTATTTGCAGTTTCTTCAGCATATCTGTAACCGAAGCGGGTTTGGTCCGTAGTTCATTGGCCAGCGAATTGGTACTTACGGTAGCTGTTTGCTGCTGCAGGTGATAAATGCTTTTGATATAATTTTCTTCTGAAACAGAATAATTCATACTGCCTAAATTTAAATTTAGACAAATCTAAAAAAAATAACCGGCATTACGAACAATTCAAAAAGCGTTTTTATTTACCTGCTTTTTGTAACTTGTGCATTCAACTGAAAAATTAATGCGGCAACAAGTTGGTTCAGGCTCATCCTGGGAAGATATCGTTGGTTATTCAAGGGCAGTGAGGGTTGGCAATATTATAGAAGTGGCAGGCACCACAGCAATGGATGGGGATACACTTATTGGTAAAGATGATGTGTATGCCCAGGCAAAATATATTTTTCAAAAAATAGAAAAGGCGCTGCAGCAACTGGGCAGTTCATTGAAGGATGTGGTGCGTACAAGAATGTTTGTAACCAATATCGGCGATTGGGAACTGGCAGGCAAAGCCCACGGCGAATTTTTTGCCGGCATAAAACCAGTGGCCACCATGGTGGAAGTTAACCGCCTGATCAATGAAGACCTGCTGATAGAGATTGAAGTCACTGCCATTATTCCGTAACAAATGCACGTATGATACAATCATGTATGCTGGCAGGGTTGGCTTTTATTTAATCTTTCTTTTCCTTTATTTCATCATAATACTCATCATCATCTTCTTCATCTTCCTCATCAAATTCTGTATCAAAATCATCGTGATTATTTTCAATGGACAGGTCATCATTTAAAATAACCAGTAGCACCACCTGTCCGTCTGTTTCTCCTTCTTTTAAAAAATCCCATTCCTCTATCTGCCAGCCCAGTTCCAGTATTTCGTTAATTTCCTCCAGTTCGTTTACAGCAAAGGGCGTTAAACTTCCTTTGTTTAATTGTGTGGTATCTACCGCTATTGTTACAATCTTTTGCATAATGAAATATTTAGTTATCTAAGTTCCGTCTATAAAAGTATATTTCAAAATAACCATGATTAATATTTTGTAAACATGTTGGATGTGTAAATTCAATGGATATAGCATTTTACCGAAGTGTGAGCGTTTAATTACATTACCATATTTAAACAGATACAACGCACAAGGGTGTGGTAAAAGCAGGCGGACTGTGCGTTGCAGATAATTATACCAATGCCATAAAATAATGTACTAAGTTTTTTAAGTGACTGTAGTTTTATTTTTACGGAATCCCCAGAGTGTAACAGGTACACAATATTTGTTAAATAACGGGCGTTTTTCTGAAAATATCCAGTTATATTGCGTTCCTAAAAAATTTTCGATTTATATGAGTTTTAATAATTTCAAAGTCCCTTATCCTGTTAACGACAATTACAGCAAAAGAATCGCTTACTTCTCAATGGAGTTTGCAGTACACCAGCCATTAAAAATTTATAGCGGAGGTCTTGGTTTTTTATCAGGCTCACACATGCGCAGTGCGTATGAGCTAAAGCAGAATTTAGTGGGCATCGGTATTTTATGGAAGTACGGTTATTACGACCAGGCCCGTAATGCAGACCAGACATTACAGGTTCAGTGGAACGAAAAAATTTATAATTTTTTAGAAGATACCGGTATTAAATTTCAGATCAACATTCACGATCATCCTGTTTGGGTAAAAGTATGGTACCTGAACCCGGAAACGTTTAAGAGTGCGCCCATGTTTTTATTGAGCACAGATTTGCCGGAGAATGATTACGTTAGCCAGACCATTACCCACCGGTTATATGATGGCAATGTGGCTACCAAGGTAGCGCAGTTTATTTTGCTGGGCGTGGGTGGTGCCAAGCTGATGGATGAAATAAATTTTAATCCTGAACTGTATCATTTAAATGAAGCACATGCTATCAGCGCTGCATTTTATCTGTACAGAAAATTTGGTAATATCGAAGAAGTAAGAAAGCGCCTTGTATTTACAACACATACACCTGAAGAAGCGGGCAATGAAAAGCATGATATTTTTCTTTGTCAGAAAATGAGTTATTTCTGTGGCATGCACCTGGATGAGGTTCGCAGGTTAACAGGCATTAAAGATGACCAGTTTAATCATTCTCTGGCGGCCTTGCGTTTTGCAAAGCTGGCAAATGGTGTATCACAATTGCATGGCGAAGTAAGCCGTAAAATGTGGGGTAAGTACAAAGGCATTTGCGAAATAAAAGCCATCACCAATGCACAAAACTGGACTTACTGGGCCGATAAACAACTATATAAAGCTAAGGCAGAAGGCAATGATGTCTGGC
>JAYUBR010001212.1:0-3310 GCA_043740775.1 Ferruginibacter sp.
TGCTTTTTATTTAAATGGAAAAAAATTAGTTATCAGAGGAACCAATAGAAATCAAGAATATCCATATGTGGGCAATTCCGCATCGGATAATGCGCAGTACCGCGATGCCTATAAAATTAAACAGGCCGGCTTTAATTTCGTTCGTTCTTCGCACTATCCGCAATCTCCTGCTTACCTTGATGCTTGTGATGAATTAGGGGTAATGGTGATGGATGCCATACCCGGCTGGCAATTTGTAGGCAACGAAATTTTTAAAGAAAATAGTTACCAGGATATTCGGGATATGATTCACCGAGACAGAAACCATGCTGCTATAATTTTATGGGAAGCCTCTTTAAACGAGTCGGAAATGAAAGCAGATTACATGACAAAAGCCCATGCAATCGTGCATGAAGAAATGCCATTTGGCAATACTTATTCTGCTGGTTGGATTGATACGGTTTATGATGTTTTTCTGCCCGCAAGGCAACATGTAAAAGCACCTGATTATTGGAGAAAATACAGTAAGAAAAAACCATTTATAATTGCAGAATATGGCGACTGGGAATACTATGCGCAAAATGGAGGGTTTAACCAAACCCAGTATCAGGATCTTAAAAAAGAAGATCGTTCATCCAGACAATTATTGGGAGATGGCGAAAAACGCTTATTGCAGCAAGCATTAAATTTTGAGGAAGCCCATAACGATAATTTGTATTCGCCTGCTGTTGGTGATGCCAATTGGTTGATGTTTGATTACAACCGGGGATACGCTGCCGATATAGAATCTTCCGGAATAATGGATATGGTTAGGCTACCAAAGTTTTCATTTTATTTTTACCAGAGTCAGATTGACCCCGTAGTCAATAATGCATCTCTTTTTAACAAGCCTATGCTGTTCATTGCTAATTACTGGCAGATGGGATCAGATACAACAGTTCGGATTTTCAGTAATTGTGATGAAACAGAACTTTTCCTAAATGGTAAGTCACTGGGCAGGCAAAAACCGGATAAGGACCAGTATTCAACTAATTTAAAACATGCGCCTTTTAACTTTCGGTTAAATGAATTTACGCCGGGCACATTAAAAGCGGTTGGTTATATTTATAATAAAAAAGTGATTCAGCAGGAAATAAAGACACACGGTACAGCCACTAAGATTACTCTTCGTGTTGACTATAGCGGTAAGGAATTACAGGCAGGAAAGAATGATATCGTATTTGTATATGCAGAAATTACTGATAAGAATGGAACTGTTATAAATAATGCAAAAGACTCAGTAGATTTTGAAGTGAGTGGAGATGCAAAAATTATCGGGGCTGCTACGGTCAAAATAGAAACAGGTATTGCTGCCATACTTTTAAAAGCAGGAGATCGTCCGGGCAAAATAACGATATCGGCCCGGTCAAAAATGCTGAAGACTAGCAGTTTGATAGTGAATTCGAAATAATCTAATTTATTTTTTAAGAATCAACAGATAATTAAAATAATTGTAATTATTTTTTTATTTACAAAATCAGATTTTTTTTCAGTACTGAATAGTTACAATTTTTTTATCTGGATTATTATAACAAAAAAATCTTACTTGGAAAGTGGCTAAAAGAGTCTGTAAAAGAAGCATCTGAGTTTGTAAAGAATCACCCAGATGCTCGTTATAAATTGTAGTTACCAATCATTATTCAAAACACTCCGGCCGCATCATCGGGAAAAACAATACATCCTGTATAGAATGCTGGTGAGTTAACAGCATCGCAATTCTGTCAATACCAAAACCTATACCACTGGTGGGTGGCATACCATATTCAAGAGCACGTAAAAAATCATAGTCAATAAACATAGCTTCATCGTCGCCCCGTTCCATCAGTTTGGTCTGTTCTTCAAAACGGGCTCTTTGTTCAATCGGATCGTTCAGCTCACTATAGGCGTTGGCAATTTCTTTGCCATTGCAGATCAGCTCAAAACGCTCTACCAGTCCGGGTTTGCTGCGGTGCTTTTTTGTAAGCGGGCTCATCTCTACCGGGTAATCTGTAATAAAAGTGGGTTGTATATAATTCCCCTCGCATTTGCTGCCAAAAATTTCGTCAATCAGTTTGCCTTTACCCCATTTTTCATCTGCATGAATTTTTAATTCTGTGCAAACGTTTCTAATACCAGCTTCATTCATTTCACTAATGTCAAAGCCGGTAAATTCTTTTATAGAATCGTACATAGTGATTCTTTTGTAAGGTGCTTTAAAGTCTATCTCTTTATCGCCTGCCAATACTTTTGAATTTCCGTTGGTAGCCATCGCAGCTTTTTCCAGTAACTGCTCAGTAGTTTCCATCATCCATTCATAATCTTTATAAGCCACATAAAATTCCAGTACAGTAAATTCCGGGTTGTGCGTTCTGTCCATTCCTTCGTTGCGAAAGTTGCGGCTAAATTCATATACCCATTCAAAGCCACCAACGATCAATCTTTTTAAATACAATTCGTTTGCAATGCGCATGTACATGGGCACGTCCAGTGCATTGTGGTGCGTAGTGAAAGGCCTTGCAGCAGCACCACCTGGTATGGATTGTAACACAGGCGTATCCACTTCCAATGCACCCCGTTCGTTTAAAAATTCACGGATGGCATTCATCATTTTTGTGCGCTTGATGAACGTTTCTTTTACGCCCGGATTTACAATTAAATCGGCATACCGCTGGCGGTAACGAAATTCAGGATCGGTTACTTCATCAAATGCTTCCCCATCTTTTTCTTTTACAACGGGCAATGGCCGCAATGATTTTGTAAGAATAGTAAACTCTTTTACGTGGATAGAAGTTTCCCCTGTTTTGGTTGTAAATACATAGCCTTTTATGCCAATGATATCGCCAATATCAATCAGTTTTTTCCAAACGGTTTGGTACAGGGTTTTATCTTCGCCAGGGCAAATATCATCCTGCTTAATATAAAACTGAATCTTTCCTACAGCATCCTGCAATACTGCAAAGTTTGCTTTTCCCATATCCCTAACACTCATGATTCTGCCGGCAATGCATACATCAGTAAACTGGTCTTTATTTTCTTCGCCCTTATAATTTTCTTTTATAAAAACAGAACTGGTGTTAACCGGGTACAATGCGGCAGGATAGGCATCAATACCTAAATTATTTAACGCTGTCAACTTTTCTCTTCTGATGATTTCCTGCTCTGATAAATGTGTGGTGCTCATGAAATAATGATAATTGTATATGCTTAAATATGGGTAATCACTTTATATTTTTGCGAAGATACCGCTTGAAACTCATTTGTCCATTTACATTGCAGCAGGTGCTTAATATGGCAGGATACTTGCCTATATTTG
>JAYUBR010001213.1:0-3309 GCA_043740775.1 Ferruginibacter sp.
TCGAGGCAGGGTATAATTCTTTTTGTCAGCATTAATTGATACTTAGTAATTGTTGTAAACTGATGTTTCCTTCATAAATCGCTTTGCCAATAATGGCGCCACTGCAGCCGATTGCTTTTAATTCTTCCACATCATCAATGGTTGTTACGCCTCCGCTTGCTATCAGATTTATTTCAGGATGCTGGTCCATAATTTGTTTGTAAAGGTCTACAGAAGGTCCCTCCATCGCACCATCTTTTGATATATCGGTACAAAAAATATTGGTAACGCCCAGGCCAATCATCTTACCAATAAAACTAAAAATATCAATGCCGCCATCTTCCAGCCAGCCACTTATTTTTATTTTTCCTTCCAAAACATCGGCGCCAATTAAAAATTTACCGGCACCAAATTCCATCAGCCATTCCTCCAGTAACTCAGGACGTTTTACTGCCAGGCTTCCAATGGTTGCAATTGATGCTCCGGCATTAAAAATGCTCCCGACATCATTTATATTTTTTATACCGCCACCAAAATCAATCACCAGATTGGTTGCAGATGCAATGGCTTCCAGCACAGCAAGGTTAATAATCTTACCAGCTTTTGCGCCATCCAGGTCTACAATGTGTACCCGCTGCAAACCTGCATCAGCAAATTGTTTGGCTACTTCTACCGGGTTTACGTTGTACACTTTTTGTTGCGTATAATCGCCTTTTGTAAGCCGCACGCATTTGCCATTTATAATATCAATTGCAGGAATAATGGTCATGGTATCTGTATAAAATTTTTCAAAATTGTTTCGCCTGCAGTACCTGATTTTTCCGGGTGAAACTGTACCGCATAAAAATTATCTTTTTGCAACGCTGCACTAAAGGGCAGTATATAATCAGTGGTGGCAACGGTTTGATCACTTAACGCTGCGTAGTAACTGTGTACCGTGTACATAAATACCTGCTCAGGCAATTCATTAAACAATACCGATTTGTATCCATAAATATTGTTCCAGCCAATCTGCGGCACTTTCAAATGATCTGATGAAAATAGTCTCACATCCGTATCAAAAATACCGAGGCAATCAGTGTCGCCTTCCTCTGAATGTTTACACATTAACTGAAGTCCCAGGCAAATGCCGAGTGTTGGTTGTTGTAACGAAAGCAGCAATTTGTCTAACAGCTTTTCCCGAAGATATTGCATGGCCGATTGTGCATGACCAACGCCGGGAAAGATCACTTTGTCTGCCGCACGAATAATGGATTCATCATCCGTAACAACAGCATCTACCCCGATACGTTGCATAGCGTATTGCACGCTTTGCACATTGCCCGCATTGTATTTTATTATTGCTATCATATCCCTATCCCCTAAAGGGGGATTTGACTCCACTGCTTTAAGGATTTTTTATTTTACTTGTTTACTATTACACATCTCCTTTACAACAACCCCTTGGTTGTTGGTAATGCATTGTTATTGATATCCCTTTTTACAGCCATCTTAATTGCCTTGGCAAAACCTTTAAATATGGCTTCAATTTTATGGTGTTCATTCTCTCCCTCTGCCTTGATATTTAAATTGGATTTAGAGGCATCGCTAAATGATTTAAAGAAATGGAAAAACATTTCTGTAGGCATCTCGCCTATCTTTTCCCTTTTAAAATCTGCCTTCCATTCTATCCAGTTACGGCCGCCGAAATCAATAGCAACCTGTGCCAGGCAATCATCCATCGGCAATAAAAATCCATAACGTTCTATGCCTCTTTTATTTCCTAAAGCCATTGCTATGGCTTCTCCCAGGGCAATACCAGTATCTTCAATGCTATGGTGCTCATCAATATGCAGGTCGCCCCGGCATTCAATATTCAAATCCATATTTCCATGTCTTGCCAATTGATCCAGCATGTGGTCAAAAAAAGCAAGGCCTGTATTGATAGCTGCCTTTCCTGTTCCATCAAGATTTACATCCACCATTATTTTTGTTTCATTCGTATTGCGATGATGTATAACTTTTCGTGGTGGCAATTTTAAATAATTATAAATAGCTGCCCAATCAGGAGTTTCTAAAACGATGGTTTCTTTTTTTAATTCATCAATGGTATCCTTAATTTCGGATGCACCCAAAGTTGCATCAATATTTAGCCAAATGCCTTTACACTGCAGGTTCTTTGCCAGTTGCATATCCGTAATCCTGTCGCCAATTACAAATGAATTAACAAGATCATACGCCTGGTTATTGATGTATTGTGTCAGCATCCCTGTTGCAGGTTTACGGGTAGGTGCATTGTCTGCCGGAAAAGTTCTGTCAATAAAAACTTCCGAAAAATGAATGGCTTCGTTAGCAAGGTTGGTCATTACAAAATTATGTACCGGCCAAAAAGTATCTTCCGGAAAAGATGCTGTTCCAAGACCATCCTGATTGGTTACCATTACCAGTTCATAATCCAGTTCTGTTGCAATCTTGCGCATGTAATAAAACATGTCCGGGTAAAATTCCAGTTTCGAAAAAGAATCCAGTTGATAAGTCGGTGGCGCTTCTTTTATCAAAGTACCATCACGGTCAATAAATAATATTTTTTTTGGTTCAATAGCTGACATGTTATGGATTTACTTATTTATAGCTTTTTAATAAATTAATCAACTGTTCATTTTCTTCAGGTGTACCAATTGTGATGCGTAAACAATTGTCGCAACCGGACTCCTTGCTCCTGTTTCTTACCACAATTTCATGGCCTGATAAATAATTATACAATTCAGTTGCATCATTTACTTTCATTAAAAAAAAATTAGCATCACTATGATAAATAGTTTCTACAAAAGTGAAATTACCCATTTCTTTTATAAGCCATTCTTTTTGCTGCACAACATTGTTTATCCATTCATTTACAAGATCGGTATTTTGTAAAGCTTCCACTCCCAATTGCTGAGAAGCATCATTGATATTGTAAGGTGGTTTTACTTTATTAAACAAGTCAATGATATCCATTGAAGCGTAACACAATCCCAACCTCAATGCGGCGAGCCCCCATGCCTTGGACAGCGTTTGCATCACAATCAAATTTGGATATTCTGTAAGCTCCTGTATGAATGTTTTTTGCTTTGAAAAATTGATGTAAGCCTCATCTATGATAACGATACCTGAAAAATTATTCAATACAACTTCAACATCTTCCCGGCGCATATTGTTTCCGGTGGGATTGTTGGGCGAACAGATGAATATCAGTTTGGTATTGTCATCTACAGCAGCCAGTATGCCATCCACATCCAACTGAAATCCTTGCACCAGGTTTACTTTTTTAATGGCTACATCATTAATATCGCCACTCACTTCATACATACC
>JAYUBR010001214.1:0-3285 GCA_043740775.1 Ferruginibacter sp.
TAACCAACCAGTTGGGATTCGCCTACCACATCAATTCCGATCTTTGTCAATTCAACAAAAACGTGGGCATACATGGCACCTGCCAGGTTCCAATAATTATTCCATTTTGCATTGGTATAAACAGCAGGGAGTTCCTGATGGCGACCTTTGTATTGCTATTTATCCGTTCGCTAGTTTACAATTTGATTTTTAATTTTTACTGCATTGCCTTCTAAACTAATCCAGCTTTCAAAATAACAATCGCATGGCTCGTTATTTAATGGCCACTGCATAGGAATGCTCTTAATGTAAAATGCATTATTGCTTTTGGTAAATGCGGTCACTTTACCTTTGTTGCCTGCACAGTCGCCTGACTGTATTGGGTTCCAGCCTAAAAATTTCCATTGAGGATCTGGCTCTTTGCCTTTGGTGTGAATGGGTTGGGCCCCCCATAAAATGACATTTGTATTTGCCTGCCCCAATCATAATTATTAATTAGATTTTCTTTTGTTTTTGAATCAGAAAGAAAAGTGATAGCGCCACCAAGCGTTAAATCTACGCCCAGGCGTATAATACCATTGTCAATAAAATCTTTTTCGGGTAACTCCGGTACATGTTCCTTTTGGCAGCATGCAACAAATACTGTTACAAAAAGGTATATGCCAATCTGAATAAAAGCATTTCGGAATTGTATGATTCGCATAGTAAATCAATTATGAATTAAAAACTATCTCTACAATAATCCTACTATTTAATAGAAAATTGATAAAGGAAAATAGTTTACAACAAAACATGTTGTCAACTATTTTCAAATAATTACTTCATTATTATGAACTTGATTGTCTCTGAATATCTCTTCCCGGTAACTTTCATAAAATACAGGCCAAATATGGTTTTCATCAATAAAAGGCACCCTGCATATGAATGTACAGGGCACCATATTACAGCAATATTTTATGATCTATTTTTCTACAGACGGAATTGGAAAAAAATCAAACTCCGGTTTATACACTGTATTGTATTTTTTGGCAAGAAAATTTTGGCTAATTGCTTCCTGCACTTTACCAAATCTTCTTATATCAAATACCTCATGAAATTCAAAAGATAACTCCCAGAACCTTTCTTTGTAAATTAATTCCCTGAACTGGTCTTTTGTAAGCCCCGCTGCTGGGTTATAGGTGGTTGCTTTAGCCCTTGTTCTGATAGCATTCAGGTATTGATAAGCTGCTGCATTAGGGCCATTTAGTTCATTCTGAATTTCAGCATACATTAAATAAGCATCTGCAAATCTAAAAATAATGATGTCATTAGCACCATCACAACAGTTCATATCAGAGTCTTTATATTTTCCGGGTGCTATGCCTGATGTAGTATCCTTGTATGGATCATCTACCCCGTAAGTAATCAATGCACCTGTACCGGAGTGAGTATAGGAATATATCCAGGATACATCCCTTCTTACATCAGCCGGTTCGTAAGAGTTATAAAATGTTTTGGAACAACCTAAATGGTATTGTCCTTTAGGTCCGGAAAAATTAGAATTTATAGGCGTCATAACGAAAGCCATTGTACTGCCCTGGTTGGGTATTGCCCTTGATTCCTGAACAGCAAATATTATTTCTTTGTTCAACTCATTGGTTAGAGAAAATATCTGAGAATAATCAGCTAACAAGTCATAACCGTAGGTTACCCTGTTATCAAGCAGGTCTTTTAATAAAGCAGAAGCGTCGTTTAATTTAGAAGGATCGTTGATTGGTCTACCAGCCATAGTAAGATAAACTTTTGCCAGCAAAAATTTGGCCGCACCCTTTGTTATTCTTCCTTTTTCAATTGCCGGTACCCTTGTATCTGGAAGTTTAGTAGTTCCCTCTATTAAATCTGCTATAATGGATGCATAGATTTCCTTTTGAGGAGCAAGTGGTTTTTTAACACCTTCGAGGGATACTGTTTCACTTAAGAAAAGTTTTACATCGCCATATAAACGAACGAGGTTAAAATAATTATACGCCCTCAGCCATTTTGCTTCTGCTATTAATGCGGCTTTCTTTGTATCATCAATTCCTGCAATACCGGGTATCCTGTCAATAGCAGTGTTAGAGCGGTTAATTGAGTTATAGGTCTGGTTTCAAAAGGCAGTATTAAATCCTTCGTCCTGCCCGTAACTGTAATCTGCCCATATTTGTCTAAATGGCACCCTGGATTCTGAATGTGGTGAAGGCATAAAAGTAAAACTTGACAATTCAAAATCATACATGCCAATTGCACGGTTATGGACATTGTAAATAGATGCTATAGCCGCTTCTGCATCTGCCTCAGTTTTATAAAAATTCTGAGGACTTTTATCTGAAAATATTTCTTCGTTTAAAGATTTTTTACACGAAACCGCGGAAGCCATAACGATGATGAGACTATAAAATATTATCTTTTTCATTGTAATTAATTTTAGTAATTAGAAATTAACATTAAGAGATATCAGGAATGTTCTTGACCTGGGATAGCTGCCAAAATCGTAGCCGATACCGGAGTTACTGTTTTGATACTGGCTTACTTCATGGTCAAACCCAGAGTATTTAGTAATTGTGATTAAGTTATTGGCCGTAGCAGAAATCTGCAATGATTTTATTATCTGAGATTTTAATGGTACTTTTTAACTTACCACTACATTCTTAAGCCTTAAATAAGAAGCGTCTTCTATAGCAAAGCTGTTGGCGTTAAGATGGGATTGCTGCACAGCCCCAGGGAAATTTATGTCATTATGAGGATTTTGAGGAGTCTATCTTTTACTCCACCATTCCTTGGTTTGGTTGCTCTGGCCGTAACCGGTTTGTATAAAAAATTTATTTACGTTAAATAATTTCTGGCCAAAGGCACCTTGAAAAAATACTGGCACTAAAATTTTTATAAGTAACATCATTGTTGAATCCTAAAATTAATTTCCGGTTGGGGTCTCCTAATATTATTTTATCCTGATCGTTAATTACGCCATCCTTGTTTACATCCTCGTATTTCCATCCACCTAAGTGGGCAAAATTATCAAGCACAGGAATATTAGGGGCGGTTCCTGCTTTTCCAAAACAATATATAGCTATACGCTTTAAACATTCAGGATTAATGCTCCAGCGATTACTTCAATACCAGCTTAACGGGTATACCTATGGTTTTTAAAATTCCTGTAAGAACAGATACCAGTACAAATTTGAAGAAGGTCCCATACTTTGCCCTATCAACTGAAAACTCTGGTTTTCGCGGATCTTCTCCAGTTAGCGGATTTGAATCTTTTATCAGGAAGGTATTTGCCAAAAAACT
>JAYUBR010001215.1:0-10595 GCA_043740775.1 Ferruginibacter sp.
AAGCATTCCTGCATATCTGGTAATCATGGTAAAACTTTTTTTGATTGAGTGACTTTATTCCCACCGGCAATAAAGCGATTATGAAATTAAACGTACACCATCAACCAAATGTTACCACTTATCAGAATAAAAAAATGATTAGGTTTTCTTTAACAGGGATTGGTAAAACCGTATAAGCAAATGCTTAACTAATTTACCTTTCGGCGGCAATAATTTTTATTCAAAAAAAACTCCGTCATAAATATCTTTTAACAGCAAATTGATTTGCACAGAGTCTATGGTAAAGTGTTCTACTAGAGATCTGTAGTCGGTGAGTTGCCAGCTATTATCTGCATGACGGATGTGTTTCTCTACATGAATTTTTTCTGTGTCAACCAAAATGTATTCTTTCAAAGAATCAATATCTCTGTACAAAGTAAATTTTTGGCCCTTGTCATAATTACGGGTTGATTTGGAAAGTATTTCAACAATCACGGAAGGATTGGTAACAGTATCCATTTTATCATCCGTAAATTCAGGGCCGCCGCAAACGATGATAATGTCAGGATAAGTGTACAATGTATTTTTGGGTATATGCACCCTGACATCGCTGCCATACGGTTTACAACCTTTTCCTTTTAATTGATGAGCAATGTCACCAAAAAAAATGGAGAATATTTCATTGTGTTCCTTTGATGCCCCGCTCATGGCAAATATTTCACCCTGATAGTATTCATGCTTTTCGGTTGCGGCCCTTTCCTGCTCCAGGTATTCTTCCGCAGAAATATTATTGTACTTCAAGGCTGGCTCATTCACGATATTTTCCATACCCAAATTTAATTCTTTTTGAATAAACGTAACAAGTTTCAGGGACTTGAAATTTGTTGGTTAAACGGTTAGAATCCAACTTAATTTTTAGGATACCCAATTTCATTTAGGTAATCCAAAATTTCTATACGCAGTTTCATTTTTTTTGAATCGTTGGGAAATTTTTTTTTATTAATTAAGCCGTATAAAGAAGAAGTCTGTCCATTTGGCCCATACAATATAACACCTGTAGGTAAAGGCATTTTTTTCTTAACTATGATATAATGTACAATAAAAATACTTTCTTCGTCCAGGCTAAATAATAATCGCAGCCAAACAAAATACGTACTGTCTTTTTTAAAATTGGGATCTGCGCCATTATCTAATAAAAGTTTTAAACATTTAAAGTCCTTATTTGTGTTACACAATGGCACTTAATAATACGAAGAATCAATAACGCCTTTTATTTCTGAATTAACATTCGCTCCATGCTTTATTAATAAGTCCAGCATATTATATGCATATGAATAATCTTCATAAAGAAACAACTTTGATGCTTCATTAATGGGTGCATTATTATCATTGTCCCTTATGCCAATATTGGCTCCAGCATTTAATAATGCTGTTGTTGAATTTATTTTATTGTTACCAATAGCAAGCAGCAATAGAGTCCTGCCAAATTTTGGTTCTTTAAAATCAACATTAATATCTCCTTTATTTACGATATTTCGAATCTCGTTTGTGTCTTCTTTTGCAACAGCCTTTGCTAACGCATATTAGGAGTGCTCTCAAACAAATTAAAACTATAACCGGGTCCTAATTGAGCTTGACAACCAACTATTGTTATCCAAAGAAAGTTAAGTAAAAATGCTTTTCTCATACAACTTCGCTTTTTTTAAATCTACAATACTCTACTCATCAGTACTCTGTCCTTTACCAAAAGTTACTGAAATTGAAATTGACCAATCGAACACCTGGTGCTGGTTTACAAAAAAAGATCAGTATACAATTTGGCCCCCGGCACCACCGAATATTTTTCCAAATCAGTAATGCCTTCTTTTACCAAAACTTCTTCGTCAATAAAAGTATTACCGGTGCATTCAGTGGAAGGCTTTGATAAAATATACCAGGCTGCGTCGGCAATGATATCTGTGGTGCGGCTCATGTTCATCAGCATTTCGCCACCCAATAAATTATTAACCGCAGCAGTTGCAATGGTGGTACGTGGCCACAACGTATTGGCTGCAATGTTGAACTTTTTTAATTCTGCGGCCAGGCCCAGTGCAATCATACTCATATCATACTTGCTGATGGTATACGCAAGGTGATTGGCAAACCATTTCATGTCCATATTTATTGGGGGAGAGAGGTTTAAAATATGGGCATTGCTACTTTTTTTCAAAAACGGAATACAGGCACGGCTCACCATAAATGTTCCCCTTACATTGATATCGTACATTAAATCAAAGCGCTTAGGTTCTGTTAACTCTGTTGTTGTAAGGTTGATGGCACTGGCATTGTTTATCAGGATATCTATCCCACCAAAACGTTCCACCGCCTTATCCACCATTTGTTGTACCTGATCTTCAAAACGAATGTCACATTGCACCGGCAAAGCCTTTCCGCCAGCAGTTTCCATTTCTGCAGCAGCAGAAAAAATTGTGCCGCCCAGTTTGGGATTTTCTTCCACACTTTTAGAGGCGATTACAATATTGGCTCCTTCTTTTGCCAGGCGCAGGCCAATGGCTTTTCCTATTCCGCGACTGGCACCGGTAATTACAACAGTTTTATTTTTAAATGGCATAGCGAATGTTTTTTCAAATCTAATCAAAAAGCCGTTGCCCAATTGAATTGTCGGGTGATTTCAATTTTCTTTTTCATCCTGAGAAAACGCATAACAAAAAATTAATTAAACATTTGTTTGATTTTAATTAAACGTTTGTTTAACTTTGCGTCTTCAATCATTCAATGGCATGGATTTTAATGACAAACAAATACAGATTATAGACACAGCCGAACGCCTTTTTGCAGAACGGGGGTTTGATGGTACTTCGGTAAGGGACATTGCGGATGAAGCGGGTGTTAATGTTGCTATGATTTCATATTATTTCGGCAGTAAGGAAAAACTGATGGAAGCCCTGTTTGAACTGCGGGTGGGCACCGTAAAACTTAGGGTAGAAGCCTTGATAAAAGACGAAAGCCTCACCCCGATTGAAAAGGTGAATATGCTGATTGATGAACACATTGACCGCATCATGCAAAAGCAATGTTTTCATAAAGTAATGGTAGGTGTTTTGGTTACCAATAAAAACCCCGCTATTTTAAAAGCAGCCAATAAGGTAAAACTTCGCAATGCAGCGGTAGTATCCGAGTTGATTAAAGATGGGCAAAAGAAGGGGGTATTTAAAAAGAAAATAGATGTTTTGCTAATGCTGAATACCATGGTGGGCACCGTGTCTCAAAGCTTTATGAGCCAGGACTATTACCGGGAATTCAATAACCAGCTTGATATACCCGACGAAGAATTTCAGCTTATTTTCAAAAGAAGATTAAGCATTCACATAAAAACTCTATTCAAAGTAATATTAACTAATGAAGCATAAACTAACAGCAGCAGGATTTTTTTTATTGCTTTGCCTTGTAACTATTCAATCATTACATGCACAGGATAGTACACGGACAATCACTTTAAAAGAAGCCATTGACCTGAGTGTAACCAACAGTCATCTGCTAAAAAATAACAAGGCAAAGATCAATGAAGCAACCGCTGCCACTAAAGAAGCCAGTGAACGTCGCTTACCCGATGTAGCCGTTAGCGGTTCTTATCTTTATTTGCCTGTAAGTCCAAACATCAATTTAAAATCAGATACTTCGGGTAAAGGCTTTGGCGGACTAAAAGTTTCTCAGGCCATGTATGGCATATTCAATGCATCGCTGCCCATTTACACTGGTGGTAAATTAAAATACGGAATTGAATCGGCTAAATATCTGGAAGAAGCTGCAAAGATGGATGCTGCCGATAACAAAGAAGCCGTGATATTGAATACCATCAATGCCTACAGCAATCTATTTAAATCAATGAAGGCGGTAATATTGGTAAAAGAAAATCTGGAGCAGTCCAATCAACGGGTAAAGGATTTTACCAACCTTGAAAAAAATGGATTGGTTGCAAGAAACGACTTGTTGAAAGTAGCCCTTCAATCTTCCAACATTGAACTTACTTTATTGGATGCAGAAAGCAATTACAAAATAGCCAGCGTAAATATGGCGCTGATGCTGGGCTTGAAAGAACAAACTGTTTTAATTGCTGATTCATCCAGCCTGCAACAAACCAATAATATAAAAACCATTGAAGAATACGAACAACTGGCACTGATGGCCCGCAATGATATCAACGCTTTGGCTTTACGCAAAAAATCCGCAGAGCTTGGCATCAAATCTGCAAAGACAGATTATTACCCCAGCCTTGCATTAACTGCCGGATATATCGCAGCCAATCTTCCTAAATTTTTAACCATTACAAATGCTGTCACAGTTGGTGTTGGTGTAAAATATTCACTCTCTTCTTTGTGGAAAACAAAATCGAAAATGGAGCAGGCAGATGCAAGGGTGCAACAGATAGCTGCCACCCAGGATATGCTGAACGACAATATCCGTTTACAAATTAACCAGGCATACCAGGCTTTTTTACTGAGCCGAAAAAAAATAGAAGTGTACAAGAAAGCAGTTGAACAGGCTACGGAAAATTACCGCATCACCAAAAATAAATACGACAATTCACTGGCCACCACCACCGATTTACTGGACGCAGACGTGGCTCAGTTACAAACCAAATTAAACGTAAGCAATGCAACAGGAGATGCAGTGGTAGCTTATAATAAATTATTACAAACAGCAGGTATTTTAAACAATTAATAATAACACCAAAACATACAATACATTTTTATGCAAAACGAAATAAACAATCCGGCAAAAGCAGCACCAAAAAAAAGTAAAGCTTTTTTATTTGTACTGATAGCATTGGTAATTGCCGGTGGCTGGTTTGGTACTACCAAATACCTGCATGGGCAGCATCACGAAGAAACTGATAATGCACAAATTGAAGCCAACATAAGCCCGGTGATACCAAGGGTAGCTGGCTATGTAAAAGAAGTGCGTGTAAAGGATAACCAGATAGTAAAAAAGGGCGACACCCTTTTAATATTAGACGATCGCGACCTTGCTGTAAAACTACAAGCGGCGGAAGCAGCACTCGCTACTTCTCAATCCAATCTCGGTGCGGCAAAGGCAAACACCAACGCCTCCAGGGCCAATATTGCTACAACACAAGCTGGTATCTCTACCGCAGATGCTCAAATAGAAGCAGCAAAAATAAATGTGCGTAGAACAACTCAGGATTACGTCCGGTATGCGAATTTGATTAAAGATCATTCAATAACACTACAACAATTTGAGCAGGCTGATGCCGCCAAACAAACCGCCGAACGCCAGTTACAGATATTGGTTCAGCAAAAAAACCAGGTAGCTCGGCAAACCAGTGCCGTTAGTTCACAAAGCAGTGCAACCTCTTCACAAATTGGCGTGGCAAATGCAGTGATTAAACAAAAACAAGTGGATGTTGCAGAGGCAAAATTAAATCTTTCTTATGCAGTTGTTACCGCACCGGAATCTGGCATGGTATCAAAAGTAATCGTACAGGAAGGTCAGTTTTTACAGCCCGGCCAGTCATTGTTCAGCATTGTATTAAACAACGATATTTGGGTAGTGGCTAATTTTAAAGAAACACAATTTGAAAAAATGAGGATTGGACAGCGGGTTATATTGCATGCAGATGCATTTCCTGGTCATGAGTTTGAAGCAAAGCTGACTTCTTTTTCACCGGCAACAGGTTCCCGTTTTGCCTTTTTACCACCCGATAATGCCAGTGGTAATTTTGTAAAAGTAGTGCAGCGCCTTCCGGTTAAAATTGATTTTGCAAATCCTGCAGATTCGCTGGTTAAGCAACTAAGGCCAGGTATGAATGTAGATGTGGATATACATTTATAAACAGGGAAAGAGGCGCCCCCATCCCCTGAAGGGGTGTCATTATGATAGACGTCTTACCCCTTTCGGTACAGGCGCTAAAAATATGGTATGCAACAACAAATGGATTCTTTAATTGAATATGGCTCAAGGCGGGTGATCATTACCATCACTGCAATATTTTGTGCCTTGCTTGAAATTGTGGATACCACCATTGTAAATGTGGCATTGAACGACATGCGGGGTTCATTAGGAGCAACCTTAACAGAAGTGGCCTGGGTAATTACCGCTTATGCCATTGGCAATGTAATCATCGTACCAATGACGAGCTGGCTTTCTGTACAGTTTGGCCGTCGCAATTATTTTGCTGCTTCCATTATTCTTTTTACAGTATGTTCTTTTTTATGCGGCAATGCCACTGGTATCTGGGAGCTGGTACTTTTTCGTTTTTTACAGGGCCTTGGCGGAGGAGCCTTGCTGGTAACATCACAAACAATTATTACCGAAAGTTACCCCCCCGAAAAAAGAAGTATGGCCCAGGCCATTTATGGTTTAGGTGTAATTATTGGCCCTACTTTAGGACCGCCTTTAGGTGGTTATATTGTAGACCATGCTTCATGGCCCTATATTTTTTACATCAATATTCCTATTGGCGTTATTGCTACTTTACTAACATTACAATTTGTACGCAGCCCTAAATATGGCGAAAAAAGTACAGGCAGTGATATTGACTGGTTGGGTATTGGTTTACTGGCGCTTACCGTAGGTTCTTTGCAATACGTGTTGGAAAAAGGTCAGGATGATGACTGGTTCAACAGCAGTGCTATTATATATCTTGCTGTTGCAGCCGGTTTAGGATTGTTCTTTTTTATCTGGCGTGAAACCAGTTTTAAAAACCCGATTGTTGAATTAAGGGTATTAAAAAATGGCAACCTTCGTGTGGGTACTATCCTGTCTTTTATAATGGGGTTTGGATTGTATGGGTCTACTTTTATCATTCCGCTATATACACAATCCATCCTGGGATGGACGGCCCAGCAGGCCGGCATGCTGATGGTGCCTGCTGCATTAACCACTGCCGTTATGATGCCCATCATTGGTAAATTATTACAAAAAGGAGTGCCGCAACAATACCTTGTTGCCGGTGGTATGGTACTGTTTTCCATCTTCACTTTTTGGGGCTATTTTATTGTAACGCCCGATACAGATTCAGATGCATTTTTCTGGATGCTGATTGTTCGTGGGCTGGGTATGGGCATGTTATTTATTCCTATTACCGCATTGTCACTCTCTACGTTGAAAGGCCAGCAAATAGGCCAGGGCGCTGCATTTACAGGGATGATGCGCCAACTGGGTGGTTCATTCGGTGTGGCATTGATTACCACTTTTATGGCCCGCCAAAATATGGTTCACCGAAACGATCTGGTAAGCAAACTGGATGTAAACAATCCGGCTGTACAACAGCGTGTACAAGCCATGCAGCACAACTTTATCAGCAAGGGATTGAATGCAGATGTAGCGCTTAAAAGCAGTTATGCTGCCCTGGATCATGTAGTTACCAAACAGGCTGCTGTATTATCTTACATGGACATATTTTTTTATCTTGGTGTTATGTTTTTGATTTGCGTTCCCTTTGTATTAATGGTAAAAGGCAATAAAGGAAAGAAAGTAGATTTGGGGGAAGCAATGCATTAAAAAGCTGAACGCTTAAAGCGAAAGGCCGAAGGCTAAGGAAAATACAATGCTCCTTCGCCTTCGGCCTTTCGCTTTAAGCCTTCAGCTTTTTTTACTACAACAATGTTGCCTCGTGTGTAATATTCGTGTTCAATAATTTTGAGATCGGGCAATTGGCTTTTGCATCAGCCACCGCTGCATCAAACTGTTCTTTATTGATTCCCGGAATTTTTGCTGACACTGTCAGATGAGAGTCAGTGATTGCACCGGCTGCAGGGTCTAAAGTGATTTCGCATTTTGTATTGATTTCATCTGCTGTAAAACCTGCAGCACCCAATACAAAACTAAGTTTCATACTAAAGCAGCCTGCATGCGCTGCTGCCACTAATTCTTCCGGGTTAGTACCCACGCCTTCAGCAAAACGTGAATTAAACGAGTATTGGGTTTTATCTAAAGTGGTACTTTGTGTGGTAAGATTACCTGTACCTTCTTTACCGGTGCCGTTCCATACGGCGGTTGCGTTACGTTTCATTCTTTTGTTTTTTATTGTTTGGTGAAATATGTTTCGTTAAAACCAACTATAACAATGTTATTGATTTCTATTACCGGCCTTTTGATTAGGCTGGTATATTCCTGCATCAATTGTATCGCAGCTTTTTCATTAATTATTTTTTGTTGCATTTCTATTGCCAGGCTTCTCCAGGTAGTACTTTTTTTATTTAGCAATATTTCATACCCAACTTTTTTGCACCAGTAAGCGAGCTTTTCTTTTGTAATGCCCGGTTTTTTAAAGTCAACAAATTCAACACCAATATTTTTGTTTTTATACCAGTCAAGCGTTTTTTTAATGGTATTACAATTGGGTATTCCGTAAACAATAATTTTATTCATATTTAAATTGTCCCAATTACGATTTTGTTTTCATGATGGTTTACTTCCAATATTGTTTTCGAATGTAAGCACTGGCATAATCTGCTGTGCTGAATTGATAAATTAAAAATATAACAACAATTAAAATCTTCCTATTGTTATCTGTAAATTTCCTTAATTGGGAAATTGTGCTGCAGGTACCGACACAATGCCGGTGGGATGTATAATAAGGTATTCTTTAAAATCCTGCCGGGCTTCCATTCCAATGCCATTTAATGTCTCTGTCCTGGTGCGGATACGTACCGGCTTATCCGTGTAGAACTCTTTACCTGTGCGGCTCCTGTCCCAATACAATTCATCGCAATAAAGCGTATCTCCTTTTACATTAATCACCCTTACACTGTCTTTTAAAAATACTTTGCTCTGGCTTTCTTTATACCGGGCATATTTTGCATCCAGTTTGCTGTCAATACTATCCCGGATACCAAAAAAATCTACATGAATGTTTTTAGGAAACTCAATATAAGGTATCGTATCCTGTACCCGGTACATCAATGGCCCGGTTAAGATGGCTTTTTTTACCCCGGATACTGAATATTTAATCACCACATTTTTACCTACTTCCACGGCAATGTCTTTCTTATTAAAACTGTCAATTTCGCTCTGAGTATTTTCGCAACTATATAAAAAAAAGCAGCCAATAAAAACGGCTGCCAAAATAGTTATATTTACATCCTTACTTTGCATTACTGGTATAGGGTTAATCATATTTATATCTCCTGAACCACAGGTCGCCCAAAGACAAACCAATACTGATTCGCACTGTGTTTTCTCTCAGGTTTGATTTTTTATCGCCCCTGCTGCCAATTTCTATGGCCGTATTTAACATAGATGATTGTGTTTCAAAATAACCTCTTCTTAATTTTAGTGGAAACCCTGCACCGAATGTAAAACCATATTCCGGTAGGTTATTATTTACCTTTATATAATCCGGGCCATAATTAAACCCTATGCGATAGTGTACAAAATTAAAATACTTACTAACCGGTGTATTGTAAGATGCCGGAAAATATTCTACTCCTGCCCTTATTTTCCAGTTATTGGTAACCAGGTCGGGCTGCCCGTAAAAACTATAATCCTGCCATTTGGTAGTTTCGTAATCTGCGCCAAAACTCCAGTGGCCTGCGCTATCCCTGTAAGTAAAGCCTACCGCATAAGATGCAGGACGTACGATATCGCCCTTTATGTTATTTTGAAAAACGCTGTCAATTTTATTATCGGTACCGGTTCCATTAGTGCTTACTGTTTGTATCAGGATATCCTGGCTACCTTTTAAAGTTTGTTTTAAATTGCCATAAGCTCCTAACCTGATCAATGCCTTGCTCTTCAATGTTATTTCATATTGTAGCCCTGCATTAAAAAATCCACCACCAAAATGAGTTCTATTAGAAGAGTTTGAAGAATAATAATGTATGGTATCGTTTAAAAAAGTAAGCTTCGTACTGTAATCTTTAATACCAAAGGCATAGCCTGCATTAAACCCAAGGCTAAGGTTTTTAATGCGTATACCAAGGCCGCCGGCTACTTCATTTAAACCGCCATTGCCTTCGTAAATAGTGGCTAAACTATCTATACCGGATAAACGTTCGAACCTTGCAATTTTATAATTTATTTTTGATACCGGTTTTAACCCAAAATCGGCACCCAAAAAAATACCTTTCCGGTTAGCTTTTTTCATTTTTATTGGAAAGCCGAGCTGCACATAAGACATGCTAAGATTATTGGACGTAAACTTAGTTAAGGGGTTGGTACTTTTTAAAGTCCGGCTGTCTATTTCTGCACCAAACTCAAAAATGGTGCTACGCTGATAATTTGGATTGGTTTTTATAACTGAAGGATCCACATAGCCGAGATTGCCGTAACTGGCAGGATTGATAAAATTGATGCTTTGAAAATCTGAATACCCGGCAGCTATGCCACCCATGCCCCTGGTAATGATATTGTGATTCGGGGAAAGATCGCCCAGACCATAACGGGAATAAGGAGAGTTTTCCTGCGCTGCGACAGATGTATAAAAAAGTACGGTTAAAACCAAGCCTGTCAATCTCATCATTATTTGCAGTTATTAACTTCGCTGATAGCGTAAAGTCCTTTGAATAAAAAATTTAAGTCTGCAAATATCCTGTTTTTAAGTTGACCGGCAAAATAGGCCGAATCGCCCCCGGTTAAAACCACGTTAAAGT
>JAYUBR010001216.1:0-3276 GCA_043740775.1 Ferruginibacter sp.
ACTTTCTTATCAGCAAACAAAATAAAGTAAACCCCGCAATATTTAACCTGGGCACCGGTGATGGCTTTACCGTACTGGAAGTAATTCATGCATTTGAAAAAACCAGCGGTGTTAAATTAAATTACACTGTAGGGCCACGCCGCGGCGGAGATGTGGTGGCCATTTATGCCAATAACAATAAGGCAAAAACTGAACTGAACTGGCAACCCAAATACAGCCTGGATCAAATGATGGACAGCGCATGGAAATGGGAGCTTTCCTTAAAAAAGGCTTAATAGTGCTTTTGCAAAAAAACAGGCGTTTAAATCAATCACAACACTTTATCTTGCGCCCTAATTAAAAAAAGGTAAGTAAATATTTTATGTTAAAAGATATACAGGTAACAGGCAATAAAGATACCCGGAGTGGTTTTGGAGATGGCATTTTAGAAGCTGGCAGAAAAAACAACAACATCGTAGCATTAACGGCAGATCTTTTAGGATCAATGAAGCTGAATGCTTTTGTAAAAGAATTTCCAGAACGTTTTATACAGTGTGGTATAGCCGAAGCCAACATGATTTGTGTGGCTGCTGGCTTAACCATTGGAGGTAAAATTCCTTTTACCACTACTTTTGCCAATTTTTCTACCGGGCGTGTATACGACCAAATTCGCCAGTCTGTTGCTTACAGTAATAAAAATGTAAAAATCTGTGCTTCCCATGCCGGCTTAACCTTAGGTGAAGATGGTGCTACCCACCAGATTCTGGAAGATATTGGTATGATGAAAATGTTGCCAGGCATGACGGTAATTGTACCTAGTGATTACAATCAAACCAAGGCTGCAACAATTGCCATTGCTGATTATGAAGGCCCTGTTTACCTGCGGTTTGGCCGCCCCGTTTGGCCTATTTTTACAAAAGAAAGTGATTTTGTAATTGGCAAAGCCCAAAAAATTTCGGATGGTAAAGATGTAAGTATTTTTGGCTGTGGCCATCTTGTTTGGAAAGCTATTGAGGCAGGAAGAATTCTGGAAGAAAAAGGGATTAGTGTAGAAATTATAAATATTCATACCATTAAACCGCTGGATGTTGCGGCTGTGCTTGAATCTATTGCCAAAACAAGGTGCGCTGTTACCTGCGAAGAGCATAATATTATTGGTGGGCTGGGAGACAGCATTGCACAGGTTGCTGCAAAAAATTTACCCATCCCAATTGAATATATCGGCACCAATGATACTTTTGGAGAAAGTGGTAAACCCACTGAGCTATTGACCAAATACGGTTTGGATACACCCAATATTGTTGAAGCTGTGGAGAAAGTGATTGCCAGAAAAAATGGCTAAACTTGATTAAACTTTTTATCATAAAACCAATCATACGATTGGTTTTTTCTATTTTTATACCTGCTAAACAAATATGAACCAACAACATTTAGACGATAGGGAGCTATTGCTACAGTTTAAAACCCCTGCTACAAAAGAGAAGGGGTTTACAGGCATTATTAAAAAGTACCAGGAAAAACTGTACTGGCATATACGTCGCATGGTGGTAGATCATGAAGATGCGAATGATGTGTTGCAGAATATGTTTATCAAGGTTTGGAATGCACTGGATAATTTTAGGGAAGACAGCCAGTTATATACCTGGCTATACCGCATTGCTACCAACGAAAGCCTTACCTATATTGAACAATATAAAAAGAGAGCGTCAGTATCGCTTGGTGATGTAGAGAATGGATTGAGCAATAAATTAAAAGCCGACAAAAATTATGACAGCAATAAAATTGAGTGGAAACTACAACTGGCCATGCAACAGTTGCCGGAAAAACAACGGGTTGTTTTTAACCTGCGCTATTATGATGAAATGCCTTACCGGGAAATGAGTGTTGTGCTTGAAACCAGCGAAGGCGCTTTAAAAGCCAGTTATCATCACGCAGTAAAAAAAATAGAGGACTATATATTAAATCATTAAACTTCTTATCCCGTTCAGGGTCTCAATAACGCATGAAATTGGACAATGACATATTAAATGAATTACAAACGCTGAGCCCGCTTTTGGCGGGCTTGCAGAAAAAGAATGTTTTCTCTGTACCCGATGGCTATTTTGAAACATTGCAGAATACTATTTTAATTTGCTTAAACGAACAAACCGAAACAGCTCCTCTAATTAAAACGACAGATATTCCAACTGGTTATTTTGAAAATTTATCTTCATCTATTCTTGAAAAAATAAACGCTCATCAGCAAGAAAATATCACATCTGAAGAGGCTTTATCTCCATTAATAAAAAATTTACAACATAGCAACATTTTTGAAGTACCGCAGGGATATTTTGAGAATGTATCCTCGTTGATTTTAGATAGAATAAAAGGACTACAAAACGATTCCGCCACCGGGCAGAAAGAAATATCTCCTCAATTGCTGAGCATTCAATACAAAAAAGTTTTTGAAGTACCGGAGGGATATTTTGATAACATATCTTCTTCTGTTCTCGATAAAATAAAAGAGTTACAAAACAGTGCAACCAATGATCTGAAAGAAATTTCTCCCTTATTGCTAAGTGTACAACACAAAAATGTTTTTGAAGTACCGGAGGATTATTTCAGTACGGTATCAGGGAATGTTTTAAATGCAGTTAAACCAACACCTGGCAAAGTGGTAAATATGTTTAGGGTAAGGTCGTTGTTAAAATATGCTGTAGCAGCGTTAATAACCGGTGCAATGGCTTTGGGTGTTTATAAAAATGTTAATCAGCCGGCTGCTACACATATTTCCCCTGGTATTGATGTTGTCACACTTAACCCTTCTATTGAAAAAGGCAAAAACATGAATGAACAACAATTTGATGATGCATTGAATAATCTTACAAAAGATGATATTACCAGTTACCTTGAAAAAAATGGTAGCGAAGAAGATGTGTCCCTGTTAACTTCCAGTGCGGATGAAATTGATTTGCCTAATAAAGACGAGTACCTGCTGGATGAAAAAACCTTAGAGAATTATCTTGATAAAATTAAATTTCAGAACTAAACAGAAAGGAGAAAGAGATATGAAAAAGCTATACTTTTTGCTAGCATTTGTAACCATCACAGGTTTGGCAAAGGCGCAGGATGAACAACAACCTTCTGAGAAAAAAGTTGCAGACATTGAAGCCCTTAAAGTAGCATTTATTAGCAAGGATTTGGAGCTCACACCTGATGAAGCTCAAAAATTTTGGCCTGTATATAATCAATATTCAAAAGAATTAAAGGCAACGAGAATAGACAATCCGGATGCCTTAGACAGGGATGAAAAAGTAT
>JAYUBR010001217.1:0-3270 GCA_043740775.1 Ferruginibacter sp.
TTTTGTTTTTGAATGTTGAAATCAGCCGATGTTCTGAATGGAATAATTTTAGTGATGTGATTCCAGCCCGCTAATAGCACTGGCAAAAAAAGGAGTGCCCATTTTGATTTTGTCATCATCCAGAAAACAAAAAACAGCAACAGCACAATTAAAAAATAAAATGCAGATAAAGCCAGCAGCCCAACAAACCAGCTTTTGCTGGCAAAAAGGTAGTGTGCATAACAGCCCAGTAAAAACAGCGCCACCACTATGATGTTGGTTAATATAAAAACCTTTTTGGTTAGTATGCGAACAAGGGGTTTTGGCATTTCATAAAGATACTGTTTGCGGGTTAAAATAAATTATGGATGGGGATGAAAACTATTACAATAACGTTAAAACAAAGATTATACGAACTGAATAAAGGGATTGCACGAATTAAAAATACAGATTACACGGATTAAAAAATACCCACTAATTAATTGACAGTTACATTTGTTTCATTAATCAGAGGTCTTCTTCGGCAGCCCTTTTGAGGATATTTTTTTCTTCTTCTGTTAATAAATGATAGCCTTTCTGGTTGATCTTATCAAGAATTTCATCTACCCGCTGGGGAGTGATGTTGGGTGTTTTTTTGAAGGGTTTTCTTCCTTGTGTATTATAAAAAACTTTTTCTTTTATACTGTTACTCTTATGTTTTTTGTCAGGATTAAAAAGGTTCATGAACCAGTTGTAAAAATTGTTCATCCACAAACTGCTATCTATATCTTTTCTTAATAAAAAAATAAATACAAACCCGGCCGCGGCACCAGCCAGATGCGACAGGCTGAAAGCCGCACTCACTGAAGCAATACCGGCAAAATCAATCAGTATATAAATCATGGTTAACACCCAGATAGGAATACCGCCATTTAAATTTCTGAAGAAACGAAAGTCGGGAGCGAGTGTGGTGGTAGCTACTGCAACTGCCATCGTTGCAGCGTTAGCACCCAGTATTACTGCACCGTTAACTGCCGGACGTAATGTTGGTACCAGGTAATTAGCCGCTACAAAAACAACTGCTCCGGCAAGTCCACCATAAATGTAAACAGGTATCAGTTTTTTATTGCCGGTAAGTTCCTGTAATATAAATCCAAATGCCCATAGCCAAAGCATATTGCTCAGTATTTGCATGGCACTTACATGGCTGAACATGTAAGTTAATATTGTCCAGGGTCTTTTGGCCAGATGGCTCATTTGAGCAGGCATTTCAAAATACTGCAGCGACTCCCTGAAAAAATCATTCTCCCCTTTTTGAAAAAAGAAATAAGTGACTTTGAGGGTAAGCAATAATAAAAAGAAAATAATGTTGATGGTAAGTAGTGCCATAAGGGCGTTGCCGTCCTGGCCAAGGGTGATCCTTTTGCGGGGCTGTCTAAAATCTGAATATCTGTCTGACTCTCCCATAATTTTTATTGTTATACAAATTTACAAACACTGGTTGAAAAAAGCTGTTAACTTTAATAAAACGTTTTTCGGTTTGTTTTGTTCCAATAATAGATAAGCAAAAATCCAACCAAGGCTCCGCCAAGATGTGCAAAGTGGCCCACATTGTCTCCGGCAATCTGCCTTACGCCCATAAATAAATCCAGTAAAATAAAAAACGGAATTACATATTTAGCTTTTAACGGTACAGGAATAAACATGATGTACAATTCAGTATTCGGAAACAGGTAGGCATAAGCGGCCATTACACCCATGATGGCACCAGATGCACCAATGGCACTGTATTGTTCTTTGTAGGCGGATACCAGATCGGCTGTAGACATGCCGTTTGCGATTGCTTCCGGTGATTTTGCAAACTGGTCTGCACTAAACGGAATACTTAGTTGTATACAAACAGCCGCACCAACTCCACAGATAAGATAGAAAATTAAAAAACGTTTTGAACCCATGTAACGCTCCATTATAGTTCCAAACATCCAAAGTGTGAACATATTGAAAAGAATATGGCTTAGGCCATTGGGATCATGCAGGAACATGTTGGTAATAAACTGGTGCGGATAAAACAGGGAAGATTTGATATAGTGCAATGCTCCCCATTCTGTAACATTGAAAGGTTTAACCAACACCTGCGCCAGATAAGCCAGGATATTTATAATAATTAAATTAAAAACTATGGGAGTATCCCGTTGAAGAGAATTTTGAAATTTGAATGCCATAAATCAAAGTTAGGAGTTAATTTTTCAACTGCAGCAAGGCAACACATTCAATATGATGTGTATGCGGAAACATGTCTACCGGTTGTATTTTTTCTACTGAATATTTTTCTGCCAGCAATGCGATATCCCTTGCCTGTGTGGCAGTATTACAACTAACATACACAATGGAGGGTGCGGCTATTTCCAGTAATTTAATCACTAATTTTTCGTGCATACCTGCCCGTGGCGGATCTGTAATGATTACATCCGGCCTGCCATGTTGAGCAAAAAATTCATCATTACAAATTTTTATTACATCGCCTGCAAAAAACTCAGCGTGGGTAATATTGTTCAAAGCCGCATTTTCTTTTGCATCTTCAATGGCTTCGGGAATAGCTTCTACTCCAATAATTTTTTTTGCCCCCTTGCTTAAAAAAATACCAATGCTGCCCGTGCCACAATATAGATCGTACACAATTTCTTTACCGGTTAATTGTGCAAATTCTTTGGTGATTGTATATAATTTTTCGGCCTGCTTTGTATTGGTTTGAAAAAAAGATTTTGGTCCGATCTTGAATTTAAAATTCTCCAGCATCTCAGTCACAAAGCCTTTTCCATAGTAAGCTTGCGGCGAAAGGTCGTAAATAGTATCGTTCCATTTGGTATTGATCGTAAACAATAAGGTGGTGATAGAAGGCACTTTTTTTAACAGGTGATCCAGCAGTTTTTTTGTCTCCGGTTCATCTTCGTAACCCAGGCAAATATTTACCATCAGTTCGCCGGTGGTGCAATACCGGATAATAATATTGCGCAGCCAGCCGGCATGTTGTTTAATATCGTAATAAGTATAGTTATTTTCTTTAGCAAAATCCCTTACGGTATTGCGGATGGTGTTGTTTACATCATCCATCAGGTAACAGGTATTGATGTCAATGATCTTATCAAAAATGCGGGGTACATGAAAACCCAGGGCACCATCGCTCCATCTATCCCCAAACTTTTCCTGACCATTAGAATCTTCAATTGTTGAAAGGTTTTCGGGTGCATTTTGCTCCAAGTATCCCCCGTTGGGGGGCGGGAGGGCTTTGCTTTTTATCTCCTCACTCGTTAA
>JAYUBR010001218.1:0-3269 GCA_043740775.1 Ferruginibacter sp.
TTAAATTCATTGTGCCATTCTTCTATCCATTCAAAACCTTTTTTATTGATTTTTTCGATGTCATCTACACTTACAAATACTTTCAAATAATAGTCGTTGCTTAATACCGTATCAGTTTGATGAGCGATTTTTTTGTATTCGTATTTATAGTCGTATCGCAATGCAGAGATATCGCTCAACACAGCCGATGCGGTAGGAAATGCCCCGGCACCTTTGCCTTTGAAAAAATGTTTGTCGGCAAAACTGCTTTCGGTGGTGATGGCATTGAATTCGTTGTGTACATGGTACAGGTCGTCACCTTCGGTTACAAATTGAGGTAGTACAAACGCGGCTAATTTTCCATTGGCCAGCTTTTGTGCATTGGCTACTAATTTAATACTGTATTTTTTTTCTTTGGCCACGGTTGCATCCTGTAAAGAAATATTTGTGATGCCATTAAAAATGAACTTGTCTGTTGTAGCGATGATACCAAAGGAATGAGCCAGTAAAATGCTGAGTTTATTCGCTGCATCAAAACCCCCGATATCTAATGTGGGATTGCTTTCTGCAAAACCCAGTTGTTTTGCCAGCAACAAGGCTTCGTTAAATTCAACTTGTTCCTGAAATATTTTGGTAAGTATAAAATTGGTAGAGCCATTGATAATACCGCGGAAAGATTGTAGCAGGTCATTGTCGTAATATTCTTCCAGGTTACGGATGATGGGCATACTGGCGCAACAAGCGGCTTCGTATAAAAAGGGCGTGTTGTATTTTTGTTGCAGGGTGTATAATTCTTCAAAATGTTCCGCAATCATTTTTTTGTTGGCGCTAACTACGGCTTTTCCATTTTCCAATGCTTTTTTTACAATGATGAAAGCCGCATCGGCATCATCAATTAATTCTACAATTACATTGATGTTTGCATCGTCCAATAAAGCATCAGCATCGGTCGTAAAATTTTCTGCTGCAATACTTCTTTGCTTACTATTGTTTTTGATGCATATTTTTTTGATGGAAGCCTGTAATGTAGGCGTGCTGTGCAATACATCGTGTAAGCCTTTGCCTACTACGCCAAAGCCAAACAGGCCGATACAGAGTTTATTAGTTGACATGTTGTTATTTTTTATGCTGGTTGAAGTGATGATTGTTGTTGGCTGATATTATTTAAAGTAGTTGCTTTTTTAAAAGCCTGCTCAAGGTCGGCTATTAAATCTTCTGCTTCTTCCAGGCCAACACTTAAACGAATGAGGCTGTCACTCACCCCATTGGCTCTGCGGATGGCCGCAGGAATACTCTTGTGCGTCATGTTGGCCGGGTGGCTGATGAGGCTTTTAATGCCGCCTAAACTTTCGGCGAGCAAAAAATATTTTGTGTTGGTAACGAATGCGATCGCTGCTGCTTCGGTATCTTCTTTTAAAGAAAAAGAAATAACGCCACCAAAACCTTTGCATTGTTTTTTTGCAATGTCGTGATTGTGATGCGTTGGTAAACCGGGATAATAAATTTTGTCTACCAACGGATGCGCAGCCAGCCAGTTGGCCACTTCACCGGCATTGATGCAATGTTGTTTTACCCGAAGGTGCAGGGTTTCAATACCCCGTATCAGCAGCCAGCTATCGAAAGGTGAAAGAATGGCTCCACAGGCGTTTTGCAGGAATTTAATTTTTTCACCGATAGCAGCATCTTTACAAATAACGAGCCCAGCAATTAAATCACTGTGGCCGCCTAAATATTTGGTGGCAGAGTGTACTACAATATCTGCTCCCAACGTTAGGGGTTGCTGCAGAGCCGGGGAAGCGAAAGTACTGTCTACACAAAGCAGGCAATTGCTTGCTTTTGCAATTTTTGCAATGGCTTCTATATCGCTGATTTTTAACGTGGGGTTGGTAGGTGTTTCAAGCCAGATTAGTTTTGTATTGGGCGTAATGGCGTTGAAAACATTTGTAGCATCAGTAGTATCAACATAAGTGATTTTGATGCCGAATTTTTCATATACCTGTGTAAACAAACGAAAGGCACCACCGTATATATCATCTACTGCTATAATTTCATCCCCGGTTTTTAAAAGTTTAACTACTGCGTCAATAGCAGCCAGGCCACTGCTAAAAGCGACTGCTGTACTGCCTTTTTCTAACTTGGCAATGATGCCTTCCAGTGCAGCCCTGGTGGGGTTATTGCTTCTTGCATAATCATACCCCTTGTTTACTCCGGGGGCATCCTGCACAAAAGTGCTGGTTTGGTAAATCGGTACGCTGATAGCGCCTGTCAGCGGATCAACCGGAATGCTGTGTAAAAACTGTGTTGCGTTGCTCATGATAAAAAATTTACGCGGCGGTGTATTGGCCGCAGCAGGTTAAAAAATTTCTTTCATGCTTTTCAAGAAAAAATAAATTATTACCGGCGGAGATTTTATACTGCTTCCATGGTTATGGGCAACAAAAAAGCTCATCCGATAAATCAGATGAGCTTTTAATATTTTGTGTCAATATTTTGAGCGTGGATCTGACTTATCTTCCCGCTGTTTAACATAGTAAACATGGGATGGAATTGGCACCTTTTCTTTCGCATCCGGTTTGGAATTGAAAGAGAGGTTGTCAAGGCGTCACAGGGCCATTACCCTCTGCCTTTCTTGATAAGCGATAACTAAAGAACTGGTACAAAGGTATATGCAGCCATTTCAAAATTCCAAATAAAAGTTTTATGTAACTAATTAAAAATTGCTGAAATGCTTACTGCTACTGCGTTTTTGGGTAATAAATTATTTATTATCTACCAGTTGAAAATCTTTTTTACATAAGAATAACCAAAAGATTTTTATCTTGTTGGCGAGGATAAAATGAACCGGCCCGTTATGTACAATATTCAGCAAACATTACAGCAATACTTTGGATATAATTCCTTTCGCCACAACCAGGAAGAAATTATTGAAAATGTACTGGCAAAAAAAGACAGTATAGTTTTAATGCCCACCGGCGGTGGAAAATCGTTGTGTTACCAGATACCGGCATTGGTGTTAGATGGTGTTACCATCGTGGTGTCGCCTTTAATTGCGCTGATGAAGGACCAGGTAGATGCTTTGAAATTAAACGGCGTGGCTGCTGCCTTTTTAAACTCTTCCCAATCTGCTTCAGAGCAATCTTCTGTTATTCAACAATTAAAAAGTACCCGGCTTAAATTATTGTACTTAGCGCCAGAACGGTTGCTTGGCCAAAACAATTTACTCAACTATTTAAAAGAGATCAATGTATCACTTTTTGCCATTGATGAAGCCCACTGCATCAGCCATTGGG
>JAYUBR010001219.1:0-3262 GCA_043740775.1 Ferruginibacter sp.
CCTAACTACAAGGCCGCCGCCGATTTTGTACAGCAGGGAAAATTCGGGCCCATCACCATGGTGGAACTTACCTGGAATGTAAACCAGCCGGGCCGCTGGCGCAGACCGGGGCTGGTGCAAAAAATAAGAGAAGAAGACACGGACTGGAAACGCTTTTTAATTAACCGCCCCTTTGAAGCATGGGATCCGAGAAAATACCTGGAATTCCGTTTGTTTTGGCCCTATTCGTCTGGTATGCCGGGGCAATGGATGAGCCACCAGATTGATACGGTGCATTGGTTTTCGGGCCTGCCGCACCCAAGAAGCGTAGTTGCCAATGGGGGCATTTATCAATGGAAAGACGGTCGCAGAAATTGGGATACCACCACGGCTGTTTTTGATTACGGCCCCTTGAATGATGCTACCAACGGCTTCCAGGTAACCTTTAGCAGCCGTATGCACAATGGAGACGAAAACCCGGCTGAATTGTATTACTCCAATGGCGGTGAAATGAACCTGATCACAAATAAAATTTCTCCCAGGGGCGGTCTTGAAAAAAGGTTTGCCGATGAGATGAATATGCAACCCAACCTGTTGCCGGAAACAAGCCTGGTAACAGAAAATATATCCGTGGTAGCATCGGCCAATACCGGTGGAGACACACTTACCACAGCACACATGCGCAACTGGATGGACTGCGTACTGAGCCGTAAACAGCCCAATGCACCAGTGGAGGCAGGATACGCACACTCCATCGCAAATATAATGACTAACGCGGCAATACACACCGGGCAAAAAGCTGTTTTTGATGAAGCCACCCAACAGGTGATGGCAGGGGGAAAGATATTTAAATATTGATTTTTTCCGGAAAAGTATATCAGTTAAAAGCTCTGCAAACACTCAGGTTGCGGGGCTTTTTATTAAGAAAATTATTCTACAGCAACTGTATTTTTGTGGTAACAATTGCTCAAAAAATATTGTTATTAACATTATAGAAACTATCACCGGAATGGCACACTATTTATGATTTTATAATAAACAATTTTTATTTATTATAACATTTTAATTATGAAAAAACAATCATCTGGTTCAACAACAAAAGACCAGAAAAACCTGGGAGCCATTAAAAGTGCTACCCAAAATAAAAAGGGAAAAAGCTCCCAAAGCAATGACCATTCAACTGACGCTGCAACTTCAAAGGTAAAATCAAAAGTTGGTCATGGTATGGCAAATGAAGGCACCAATAGAACTTATGAGGAAAAGAATAATTAAGCTTTTTTTGCAATGAGAATTTTAAAAATGGTTTGTGTATAGCGAACCATTTTTTTATCCGGCAAGTTGAATGATTTGTTGGTATTGATGTGTAAAAATGCCTGTGTTATTGTCTTTTGCAGCAGCAACCATTGCCTGCGCCAGTTGTTTTGCCGGAATGCCGGTATACTTTTGTAAGCCACCAATCAATAAAAAAGATAGCGCTTTTACCAGGCGCTGAAAAAAGGCTTCACCTGTTCTCTTTTCATTTCTATGGCCCAGCAGCATGGATGGTTGCATAATATGAATGGATTGTAAACCACTGGCTTTGACCGCTTCTTCCATTTCGCCTTTCAGACGCAAATAAAAATTGTTACTTTTACTATTGGCTCCAACAGCGCTTACAATGATCATTTTTTCACAACTTGTTTCTTTACAATACTGCGCTGCATTCACCGGTATATCGTAATCAATTTTCCGGGACAAGGCTTTATCTCCTTTTACATTTTTCTGCGTGGTACCAATGGTACAAAATAACACATCACTTCCTGCCACTGCGTTTTTAAATGCTTGTGCATCCTCAAAGTCAACCAGCTTCACCTCAACATTATCAGCCCTTTTTGGTACAGGATGTCTTACAATAAGGCGGATAGTTTCAATACTTTTATCCTGTGATAAAACATTCAAAAGATAACTGCCCGTCATACCTGATGAGCCAATGATGGTAGCTGTTTTAATTTGCATGATGTGTGCTTTTAGTATCTAAGGTTATTGTAATGGATTTGTGTAATTTATTGGTTTTCGTTGGTTCTTCAGTAAACTTAGTGAATAAGATTTTTATATTCTACCCAAAAACTCTCTTTAACCTTAGCAGAAGAATATTAAGTAATCCTACACCTTATTATAGTAATCAAATAAAGTAATTCTTTTTCGGAAAATATATTCGATTTTCTGCTAAGCGTAAAAACAAAAAAATCGATTTAACCTGATTTAAAGGGTAACCATTTCTTTTGGAATACGGTTCTTTTACCATAAAGCTTTATCACCAAAAATGATTTTCTTTGTACCTGAAATGGCTTTATTTATCACCTCTTTAAATTCGGGCAGTAACGGTAACTGCTATTATGTGGCAAACGATACCGAAGCGGTGTTGGTGGATGCCGGTATATCCTGCCGGGAAACAGAAAAGCGCATGCGGTTACTGGGGCTTTCCATGCACAAGGTAAAAGCAATTTTTATTTCGCATGAGCATACCGATCATATCAAAGGCGTGGAATCCATCGCAGAAAAATATGCCCTGCCGGTTTACATAACCAATGCTACTGCCCAGCGTGGCCGTCTTCATTTTAAAAAACAACTGATAAATTATTTTACCGGATACGAACCGGTGAGGATCGGCGGTCTTTCGGTTACAGCTTTTCCAAAATTGCATGATGCGGCAGATCCGCATAGTTTTATCATTTCGGACAATGGAATAACGGTAGGAATATTTACAGATATCGGTGCCTGCTGCAGTCATGTAACCACCCATTTCAGCCAATGCCATGCAGCTTTTTTAGAAGCCAATTATGATGAAACGATGCTGGAGCAAGGGCGTTACCCCATCTTTTTAAAAAACCGCATCCGGGGAGGCAATGGCCATCTTTCAAATGCGCAGGCGCTGGAAATATTTATTAACCACCGTCCATCTTTTATGACACATCTTTTGCTGGCGCATCTTTCCAAAGACAATAACAGTCCGCAACTGGTTCACCAATTATTTAGTGATAATGCCAACGGCATAGAAATAATGATTGCTTCACGTTATGAACAGACACCGGTTTTTATTATCCGGGCCAATAATAAAAAGATCGTAATTAAAAATCATCCAGCTATTTTACTTGCTCCAACACAGCTAAGATTATTTTGATAAAAAATACTTTTGCCGGACTGTTATTTATTCATTTTGCAATGAAGAAGTTGCCGCAATAAAATATAAACTGTAAGTTGCGTTGAAAGTAAACTTTGCCAAAGTTTTAAATTTGGCAAAGTT
>JAYUBR010001220.1:0-3262 GCA_043740775.1 Ferruginibacter sp.
CAATAACAAGGAGATGTACGAAGTGTTTAACATGGGCTGCAGGCTGGAAATATATTGTGCGCCGGAACATGCAGAACTGATGATCTCCACTGCCAACACCTTTAATATTGATGCACAAATTATCGGAAGGGTAGAAGCGAATGATAAAAAAGAATTGGTGATTAAGCTGAAGGGAGAGACTATAGTGTATTGAGCTGTACAATAAGCGGAGACACCTTTTTTAAAAGGTGTCTCCGCTGTGGGAAGTTATCCTGCTACTTGTTCTTGTATTGCTGAAGCCGTGACTCAAATGAAGCCATTTGGGTGGCAGAAAAGTTCTTTTCTTTTTTCAGTGCATCAATTGCTTTTTGTGCGGCATCAGTTGCTTTAGATTTATCGTTTGCACGCCAATACCACTCCGACATTTTGAAATAAAAATTGGGACTGAAAGTTTCCGGATAAGCATCAATTCGTGCCTGATAAGTTTCCGCCCCCAACTCATAAATTTGGGGTGGAAGTTTCAATTTGTCTGAATACGTTTCAATAGTACTCCAAATAAGATGATAGTAAGGATTGTCGTAAGTAGATGTCACTATTGCCACTTTACCATACTCATAGGCTTTGAGTAGATCTGTTTTGAGCAAGGCAGAAAAAGTATGAGATGCAATTAATGGTGCATATTTTAACTTCGGTTCCTTTTTGAGGAAATAATTAATTATTAAAAGGGCCGAATCCGGCTTCCCAATATAATCTTGCTTATAAGCGTCGCCCTCATACATGTTCAATTTATCGTTAGCTTCCTCATCGAGTTGCTTTAAATAACTTTTGAAATTTCGTTTTGCAAGTTCTTCTTTTAAATCCCATGCATTGATCACTATTTTAGGCAACACTTCCTCAAGGTCTTTGGGATGGCCAATCCAGGCCAGCCTTCCTTCCGCATCTACCACAAAAGTATTGGGAATACCATTTTTCTTTTCACTGGTTGCCTCGAGCCAGTCAGCCACCGTAAAATTGCTATCCTCTACCATAACACTATAATCCATCTGATGGCCCATGCTGTCGACAAAAGCTTTTACTTTCTCTATAGAAGTCGTTTTCTTTTCATAGATATCAATACCTAAAATGGTAACTTTATCCCTGTATTTTTCTGCTAAAGCAGAGAGATGGGGCATGGCTGCTTTACAAGGTTTACACCAAGTTGCCCAAAACTCAACCACATATACTTTGCCTTTTTCGAATTTTTGAATCGGTGCACCTTTTAACCACTCACGCACCCGAAGTGGAGGAGCCTGATCATCAATGTTCAGTAAAGTCGATTGATCATCTTGAGCACTGCTCGTAACTCCTATGATAAAAAGCAGCAGTAATAACAGAAAATTTGCTCGCATAACTATGTTTGAATTTTTTTAATGCTCTGTACTATTTTCTAGTTAACTCAACTTTAGTAAATTATCAAATTTTATATTTTAATTAAACAGGCGATGACAACTTTTAAAAAGGTGTCATCGCTGTAGGAAGTACGTTATTATTGATCCTCTATTACAAAAGTGATAGGTTGTTTTTTATAGGCAGTTACAATATGATTGTTTTGTACTGCAGGTTCCCACCTAGGCCCTTTCTTTATTAACGCTACAGCTGCTGAATCCATTCCATAACCATGTTTTGTTTCCGCATGAACATCGCTGATGACTCCATCTTTATTGACAATAAAATTTACAATAACCCTATAAGTACCTGCAGGAGCCCCATTATCAACAGGAACACCTGGGTTTAGATTTTTTTCGAGATAATGTCTCCAGGCACTATCGCCGCCGGGAAATTTTGGTTCATTTTCTACCTGGGTAAAAATTTTATCCTCATTATTTACTGTATCATTTTTTTCAAATAATTTCACATCTTTAACATTGATTAATTTTTTTGTTTGTGTCGTTATTTTTATAACGCCTTTTTTTGCTTCAGGTCCAAATAGTTTTATGGTAGCTGCATTATTGGCAGAAAATACATCTACACTTTTTATCAGTTCAGGGTTTAGTTTATCTATTTCCGCCTTTGAGGCTTTTTTACCATTAATAAATATCAGCTCGCCATCGCTGCCCAATGGTTTGTCTTTGGGTACAACTATGGTGTCTGCTGTAATTATTGTATGATCAGGCTTACCCTTTGTGCCAGGAATGGTGTCTTTAATCACTAACCTTTCTTCCGTATTTATAACAGTTGTGTTGGTTAGGTTAGCTTGCACGAGTGCATATTTTTCAATCGCAGCCAATACGTTTTTTGCAATGGTTTCTTTTGCTGCTGCTGTTTGTAGGTAAGCCAAATCCTTTTTATTGGTGAGGTAACCTGTTTCAATTATAATCGCCGGGCAAAGGCTTTTAGATAAAACCCAAATGCCTTTTTGTCGCTGCATGGGAAGCCTGGTAACCGGTATTTTATAATCATTGGAAAATTCGTTGATAATGGCAGATGCAAATAGTTTACTGATGTTTGCATTAGCATAGTCATTTCTTGATACAATTACCTGCATGCCAGATTTTAGGACAGCAGAATCTCTTTGTGCAGCATCAGCATGCATTGAAATAAACAAGTCCGCATGTTGAGCAGTGCTGAAGTCTGCCTTCTCTGGTGGAGTTTGATAAATATCAGTTTCCCTGCTTAAAATTAAATTAATGTTGGGATTGTTATTCAATGCTTTTATTTTCAGCACGATGGAGAGGTCCATATCTTTTTCGGTGACTTTGCCATCAAGGCTTACAGCACCAAAGTCTTTACCCCCATGGCCTGCATCCAATACAACCGTAATTTGTTTGCCTTTATAAACCGGTGTGTTGGTAATGGTTTTTGTTTTTAAAGTAAAGGCTGCAAACAGTAATACAGCCAGGGGCAATACCAGTACACGTCCAATGTATCCGGCTTTGGAATTTTTGTTTTTTGTGAGCATCATTAATCTTCGTTTTATGGGTGAATAAAAAAATGGATTGGTTAATGGAAATCTGTGTTGCGGATAGGTGGCTTGTAAAATCATGGCAGCAAAGGCTTCTGTATCGCTGTCTTCTACAGCAATCTTATCGGCCATAAATTCATGAATCATGTTTAGCTCTTTACGCACCAGCCAAAAGAACGGGTTACACCAAAAAAAGATCAGCACGGCGTTAATGAACAATTTATCATAGCTGTGTTTTTGCTGAACATGCGCCAGCTCATGTTTAAAAATCTGGTTACCGGTGGTGGTGGCAATATCAATATGGTCGTTCCAGAAAATATATTTTAAAAAGGAGAAGGGTGT
>JAYUBR010001221.1:0-3260 GCA_043740775.1 Ferruginibacter sp.
GCTTAGGTTTAAGTCTGCAAAACTTTCTACGATGGTTCGAATCCATCCGTGACGTCAGATTTTCTTATAGCAAGCATTCGTTAACGGACGGTATTTCTATACTACCCATCTACAATCCAACTCATTTACAAATTGTTTTTAATTTTTAGAATTTCAATGCTCGCCTTCCCTGGCAGGCCGGCATCTTTTCCATTTATAATTATTACACACTTCCACACTGTTGAAGTACTATCCTAATACATTTTTACTGAAATATATTTTAATAACTGACGTATCAGAATATGACAGAACCGGATTAACTTGTAGCCATATAAACAGGAATATTATTTGTTTACACCAACAATTAAACAACTTCAATTATGGAATACAGATCATTGAACGATTCAACACTTAAACTATCTGCCATCACATTTGGTGCCTGGGCAGCCGGTGGATGGATGTGGGGCAAAACTGACCGCAACGATGCCGTCGAAGCAATCAAAGCTTCCTATTATGAAGGCGTTACCTCCATTGATACTGCGCCAATTTATGGACAAGGCGACAGTGAATCAATTGTTGGTGAAGCCATCAAAGATTTTCCACGTGATAAAATTCAACTGCTCACCAAATTCGGCATGCGCTGGGATCTGGCAAAGGGAAGTCTTGGCTTTAAAAGTAAAAACAACCAGGGAGAGGAAATTGACATTTATAAATATGCAGGCAAGGAAAGCATTATTGAAGAATGCAATAACAGCCTGCAAAGACTGGGAACAGATTACATTGACTTGTACCAGATTCACTGGCCAGATATAACCACTCACATTCACGAAACCATGGAAGCAGTTGCTGAATTAATTCAGCAAGGCAAAGTACGTTATGCCGGTGTTTGTAATTACAATGCCGCACAAATGCAGGAAGCTTCGCAAACCATTCACCTGGTAGGTAACCAGGTTCCCTTTAGCATGGTAAACCGGGGGATAGAAGAAGAGACCGTTCCGTATTGCATTGCACACAATAAATCTATCCTTGCGTACAGCCCTATTGAACGGGGATTACTGACAGGAAAAATGACGCCGGGTTATAAATTTGCTGAAGGTGATCATAGGGCCAGCAACAAATTTTTTACTGATGAAAGCATTGTAAGGACCAATGCATTTTTGCAAAAAATAAAACCATTGGCCGATAGTAAAAATGCCACACTTGCACAATTAGTTATCCGCTGGACGTTGGAAAGAACTGGCATTACGATTGCTTTAGTTGGCGCAAGAAATAAAGAGCAGGCACTGCAAAATGCGAAAGCAATAAACGTATCGCTTACGCCGGATGAAATTAATTTTATAAATCAACAACTCAAGACGTTGTAAAAATTTAGCAAATGGAATACAGGCAATTAGGAAACACGGGCATGCAGGTAGCACCACTCACACTCGGCGGTAATATTTTGGCTGGACTATTGAGGAAGCAACTTCTTTTGAAATACTTGATGGCTTTAGTCGTGCAGGGTTTAACCTGGTTGACACAGCAGATGTTTACTCCCGCTGGAAGTCCGGTAATAGTGGCGGAGAATCGGAGACCATTATTGGCAACTGGATGAAGCTACGTGGCAACCGCAGCAATATGATCATTGCCACCAAGGTAGGGTCGGATATGGGGATTGGCAAAAAAAGCCTGGCAAAGAATTATATTTTACAAGCTGCTGAAGCATCTTTAAAAAGACTACAAACAGACTACATTGATCTGTATCAAACCCATTGGGATGATCCGGATACTCCAGTTGAAGAAACGCTGCAAGTTTACCAGCAATTGATACAGGAAGGCAAGGTAAGATTTATCGGCGCCTCTAATTTATCTCCGGAAAGACTGACGGCTTCACTACAGTTAAGCAAAGAAAAAGGATACCCGGCTTACCAGACTTTTCAGCCCCTGTACAACCTGGTAGAACGGGAAGCGTTTGAAAAAGAATTAGAAACCGTTTGCGTAAATAATCATCTGGCAGTTATTAATTATTATTCATTGGCCTCGGGTTTTCTTACGGGCAAATATCGTGGAGAAGGCGACCTGTCTAAAAGCCCCCGGGGTGGCGGCGCAAAAAAATACCTGAATGAGAAGGGCTTTAGAGTATTGGCAACGCTTGATTCCGTGGCGGAAGATCACAACAGTACGCCCGCCGGTGTAGCAATTGCCTGGCTGGTAGCCAGACCATCTGTTACGGCCCCCATTGCAAGTGCAACAAACACGCAGCAGCTAAAATTTTTAATGGACGGGGCCTCACTTCAACTTACCAGCGAAAATATTGAGCTGTTGAATAAAGTGAGTGAGTGGAGGTAATATTTCTTTTTAATGGCCATCTGTTTTTTCTTTTACCCTTTCAATGTTTAAAATCCTCATTTGATATTTGAAATATTGCCCCTCGTGAACATTGTTTTGTATCCGCCTGATAACATCCATCCCTTTTGTTACTTTTCCAAAAGTGGCAAAACCCAGTCTGTCAAATGATTGATCAGCATCAAACTGTGTCTGATCACCGATGCAGATAAAAAACTCCGTACTGGCCGTGCCAGGATTGTTCCTTGCTAAAGAAATAGCACCATCTGTATGCGATAAATGTGTTTTACTGGTAGGTTCATGTGCAATACCAGGCAGGCGTTCCAGTAAAGATGGATTGCTTATATAAATACCGCCCTGTATTAAGCCGGTATTATTTTCCGGTGGAACATTGTCATTGCTTAATAAGCGGTAGAAGCCACTGTTTTTATAAAATCCTGAATCTACATACAATAAAAAAACCGCTACAGTTATCGGGGCATTCTCAGGAAACAACTCTATTTCTGCATCACCATAACTGGTACTAATCACCACGTGCGGATTTTTATAATTAGTTTGTTTGCAGTTAAATAATACAATGGCAAACAGCAAAAAAATGTACTTCTTCATAGTGGCAAATTACAGTGTTTTTGTTAAAACTTTTCCTGCTTCTATGCACAGCAATTTTTTCCCCAACTGGGTAGCTAAGTCGGCATAAATAACCGTATGCTGGCCTCTTTTTATAGTCACAAATCCATGGCATCATTTTAGTTTTTAAATAATTCTAAAATTAAATTTTATGCAAACAAATGAAAAAATAGTGGAGGTTTTAAATGACCTTATAGAAATTAATAATGACCGTGTAACTGGTTATGAAAAAGCGATTGAAGAAACAAAAGACCTGGATGTTGATTTGCGGGCAATTTTTCAAAGCATGGCCAACGACAGCAGAAAATACGCTGCTGAACTTACACAGG
>JAYUBR010001222.1:0-3258 GCA_043740775.1 Ferruginibacter sp.
CAATTTGCTTATTTCAGCAGGCAAAAAAATGGGGTAATTGGTGTGGATGTGGTGGATGAAATGCTGGATGCCAGTAAAAGAAATTTTAATGAAGCTGAAAAATTAAATCCCTGGTTTAAAAAAGAATTTGTTGATTTAAGAACAGGTGATGCATTAAACCTAACTGTAGAAGATAATAGCATAGATGTGGCCGCTCAAAACTGTTTGTTCAATATTTTTAAACAGGAGGAATTGAAAAAAGCCTTGCAGGAAATGTACCGTGTTTTAAAACCAAGAGGCCGTTTGGTAATGAGCGACCCCATTTGCGAAACCGCAATGCCTGAAGTATTAAGAGAGGATGAAAGATTAAGAGCTTTATGCCTTAGCGGTTCATTGCCATTATGGGATTATATTAAAATGATCACCGACGTTGGCTTTGGTACTGTTGAAATCAGGGCCAAACGGCCTTACCGTATTCTTGATCCTAAAAATTATGCAACAGATAAACTAATATATATTGAAAGTGTGGAAGTGTGCGCTATTAAAGATCCAATGCCGGCTGATGGCCCATGTGTATTCACTGGAAAGACCGCCATATATTTTGGCAGTGAAGATAGCTTTGATGATAACAAGGGACATGTGCTATTACCTAACCAGCCATTGGCAGTATGTGATAAAACCGGCGGAGCTTTGAGTGCACTTAACAGGGATGATATATTTATTTCTGATAGTACCTTTTTTTATGATGGAGGGGGTTGCTGTTAAACTGTGTTTATCTTTTTAAGTATTTTTTTATAAGAAAAATATCCGCTGATAATGGCGGTGATTGCAAGAACAAAATATATCCACCACGGTATATTTTTACCAAGAATTACGAGGTATAAATTTGCTGTATTAAATATCAAAAGTGAAAAAATCAACGGCAATGCCATAGGCTTTTTTTGCCTGTAATTTTTAATAAGCCAGGCGACGGTTAACATAAACAATGGTGTAGCGACTACATGGATGCCAAAAAAAATAAGTGGATCAACATGGTAATTTCTAACGAGCGTGATGTAATAGTTTTTATACTGTTCCAAATACTTTCCATAGAGTTATTGCTAATGAAAAATCATAAGAATGATGACAAATATTTTTGGACTGCCCATTTAAAAAGTGATTAATTAGTAATTTAAAGGTATGAAACCAAACGACAAAAATTTATTGCTACCTGTTGACAAAAGGCCTTTAAGAGTGTTGATTATTGCGGGTTCGGGCAGAAAGCAGTACAATTGCCCCTGCGTGGACAGCAAGGCAAGAATGCTGATGCTTAAAATGGCAGATATGCTGCCAGCCGATTGGGAAATCGATTATGAAGATTTAAGTAATGCGTATGGCCGTGCTCATATCCAAAGTTGCAATGCGTGTGTAAGTACTTCCATAGCGCTTTGCGTTTGGCCATGTAATTGTTATAAAAAAGGCAGTTGGGCAGAGCCTGATTTTATTTGGAATGCTGATATGTATGCACGGCTTGATGTGGCAGATGCCTGGGCAATTATCAGTCCAATGAACTGGTATGCGCCTACCAGTAACCTGAAGCTAATGTTCGACAGATTGGTTTGTATGAACCGTGGTAATCCTGATGAAAAATTGATAGCACACAAAGATCCTGAAAAGGCCATTGCATTTGAGAAATCAGAACAGTGGAAAGAACTAATGATCAATCATCTTGAAGGAAGAACTGCTGGCCTTTTTTGCTACGACGACCAGGGTGGTGACGAAATGGATAACAATAATGTGCCGAAAATATTGAGGCATAAAAATTATTTTGATGGAGCTGCAGAACCGTTTGAAGATATGAGACAGGCCTACGCCCCTTTGGTATGGCAATGTCGCTATGGTGGCATTGAAGTGCCGGGAAATTTATGGGCCTATGCTGACTGTGGGGTCGGGAAAAAATACAGCGATAACCAGTCTGAACATGTTATTAGTGACAGTGAATATATGGGCAAATTTGAAAATTGTGTAGCATCATTTGAAAAATTTATTGAAGCAAAAGGAAAGGTAAAGCCAGGTAGATACCGGGCATTTGGCTACAAACAACCAGCACATTTTTGGAGTGAATTAAAGATAGGTCTAAGAGCTTTGATGCTGCGATTCGGGAAAGCGCCTGTTGGCTCATCACCCCAAAAACAACTGGATTTTCATTTAAATAAAAACACCACACTGCACCCAAAAAGGACGGAAGGCGAAAAGTTAAGAAAATAGCGCATGTTCTAAATACAACAATTATGAAACAAATTTTAGAAACAACGGAATATTTATCTGGCAAAGGAATTATTAATCCTGAAATCGGAATCGTTTTAGGAACGGGGCTAAATAAAATTTTGGATGAGATAGAAATAATAATCACAATTCCTTATAGTGATATACCAAATTTTCCAACATTAACGGTGGAGTTTCACAAAGGCAATTTAGTATATGGAAAGATTGCAGAAAAGCATGTATTGATCATGCAAGGAAGGTTTCACCAATATGAAGGCTATGAAATGCAGCAGATTGTTTTTCCCATAAGGGTGATGAAATTGCTTGGCATAAAAGCATTGTTGCTTTCCAATGCTGCTGGAGGAATAAATTTAGATTATAAAAAAGGTGACCTGGTGTTGCTGGAGGATCATATCAATCTGCAATCTGGTAATCCACTTACAGGAAAAAATGTTGATGAATTAGGTGGCCGCTTTTCTGATATGAGCATGCCTTACAATACTACTTTAAATAGCCTGCTTAAAAACAATGCAGCAAAGTTAAGCATTGGATTAAGAGAAGGTGTTTATGCCGCTGTTAATGGACCCAATCTGGAAACAAGGGCTGAATACAGATACCTGAAAGTGATTGGAGCAGATATGGTAGGCATGTCAACTGTACCGGAAGTAATTGCTGCCAATCATGCGCAATTAGCTTGTGCCGCCATATCCGTCATTACTGACGAATGTAACCCTGATAATTTAAAGCCAGTCAACATTGCGGAAATAATTGAAACAGCAGGTAAAGCGGATAAAAAGTTAGCCACGCTTTTTGCTGCAACCATTTCATCACTCAATCTTAGCGAACTATGATGGACAATGCCCTGATTATATTCATAAAAAATCCTGTAAAAGGGAAAGTAAAAACAAGGTTGGCCATAACCATTGGGGATGATATGGCATTGGCAATATATCAAAAGCTTTTAAAGCATACTTTAAATATTGTTGAGCATATAGCAGCTGATAAATTTATCTTTTTCTCAGATGCTATTGATGA
>JAYUBR010001223.1:0-3241 GCA_043740775.1 Ferruginibacter sp.
CTAAGACAAATAAGATTCAAGCATTAATTGCAGTTTTGCCCAACTCTCATTGTGCTGTATTTGATTTTAACTCCGTATGGATAACGAATACCACTGCCAACACAGTTCAGCGAATTGACCCAAAAATTAATAAAACAGTAGCAACTATTAACGTGGGAAAAACTCCTAGATTTCTTGCTGCTGGAGAAAACGGCGTTTGGACTTTGAATCAAGGAGATGGAACAGTAAGCCACATTGACCCTGAACAAAATAAAGTTGTTGCTATTGTGGATACTAAAGTGCCGGGAGCTGGTGGAGATATAGCCACGGGGGCCGGACATGTTTGGGTTCGAGCAAAAAAAGGCATTTTTTTACAGGCTATTAACGCTTTATCCAACATTGTTGATTCAATTTATACTCCAGTTTACGGAAGTGGTGCCGTACGGATTACACAAAATTACGTATGGGTTACTGCTCATGATATTAATACAATTTGGATTTTGAAGCGTTAGGTCAGCAGCTAGGAATGGGTTTTGTGCAGATGCGGCTTGAGGTTTAAGCAATAGGAAGTTCTGCATATAGGAGCTTTGGTTCGGAGCTTGACCAACATCGCCAAACATCGGTTTTTAACATTTATCTTTATCAAAAGGCTGGGCAGTGGTTTCGGGCGGAAGGAATTCTTCTATGTTGAGTTTCTGCTGCATGGTCTGCTAAAAATATTTTTGATTTTATTTTTTACACGGCAATATGATTTTAGGCTATGCCATAATATGAAAAAGTACACTTCTATAAACAGACATCACAAGTGTTTTGGCACCAGGAAGCTGCACGGTCTCTTTTAACTTTTTAAAAATGTACACCTGTATCCTAATATAAAACAGACGACAGGTTTTTACGCTGTTGCTGCAAATTCCGTCTAACGGTGGGTGTACAAAAAAACTTTTCACATATTTTGCAAAACCGGTTTAACTTTATTGTACCAGTCTAAACGGAGCAAAGCAATGCCGGCGGGTAACTTTGCAAGGGATAAGCTGGTTTGGGCGAAGTGATACACTTTGTTTTTCAACTCCGGTTTACCGGAGTTTTTGCTTGTTTCACTTTGCTTAACAATGCCTTAAAAAACGCACAGGGTGCTTCCTATGTTAATACTGCCTGCACATATGTTTTTTTTTGTTTTAATACATAACGTATTCTTGATAAAAGATGTTTGCCTATGCGTATGATGGCTTTATTTTTATGCATGCTCTTGCAATAATTTTTATACAACATCAGCAAGGCAGGATCTTGCCGGATAATGACCCAACTGCTTTCTATAATGGCGTTTCGCAAGCGGCAGTTTTTACGGTGCGTGATACCTTTTGATTTTTTTGTTTCGCCACTGTCATCTGTATCAGGTACCAGCCCTGCATAGGAGTATAAATGATCCGGGCTTTTAAACCGGTTGATATCTTCTATTTCAAAAAGTATGATAGCAGCGTTTACCTCCCCAATGCCGGGGATGCCGGTAATGAGTTTAATTTGGTCTTTAAAAACTTCCTGCCTGCAAAGGTTGCGGATGCCACGGGTGGTTTCTAATATCAGGGCTCGTTTTTGCTGATGGTCTTTTATCATTAACTGCAAATTCATTTTTAACCAAGTGTCGCCATTGCAGGGATTGCTTTCAAGTTTCTTAATAAACTGACTGCTCCAGTACTGCCCCACATCTGCTTTTTGGGGTAGCTCTAGGCCATGAAAATGAAGGCAGTGCCATATCCTGCATTTTTGCCGGGTACTATCCAACACCAGTCGTTGCCGCTGGCGTACAAGGCTTCGGGCATATTCCATTGCAGCGGCAGGAACATGGATACCAGCCGTTTTTTTATTTTTAATTTCTTCGCTGATGGCACGGGCATCTCGTTTATCATTTTTCTGCCGCTTGTCTTTATCGCTTTTGGGAATGTCTGCTGCATTTAATATCACACAATCAATTTGTAATTGAGCCAACTGCCGCTGGATACCAAAACCACAGAACCCTGCTTCGTAGCCAACCTTATAGCTGGCATTGGGATAATTTTTGGTGAGAAATTTATGAAGTGCTGCAGGGTCGGGGTTTTGAGAAAAATCCCTTAGTTCCATTTCCTGATCCCGAATGTTTACCCGCCAGCTTTTTAAGTGTACATCCAGTCCGCAATAAATCGTTGTACCACTAAAGTCTAAATTACTACTTTTGTTCATGAGGTTTTTGTTTTAAGTTTAAAAGAAATTTTGCTAATTAAAGTTATCCTTTTAGCAGAAACCTCTTTTAACTCATACATAAGACCTAATACCACACCTGACACAAAGCCCTACCGTTCTGGCTGTAATTCTAAATGACTTCAGATTAATGATGAAAAGAATGACTATAAATTAGACAACCCTGTTTGGTATTCATTATCCGAAGCTCATCACATTTTTTCAGTTGACTATGATGGTATAAAGTTTTACAATCCTGATTACTGCCCTTTTGGTGGATTTAACTCAACTGAAAATGTTTCAAAAAAAATATCGGAATACGCAAAATTGGAAGACAATTTTTTTGTTGTTGGCGACAAACCTAAACTATCAAATCTTTTAAAATTTAAAAAAGAATTGGTGTGCCTGCAAATGATTATCCATAATAAAATTGACACGGTAATAAAAGATCACATCATAAGCCTTAGCCATGAGCATACTGATGCTTTATTTGATTTAGTTAATTTAGTACAACCCGGTTATTATAAAAGGAAGACTGCATTACTTGGCAGCTATTTTGGGGTATTCAAAAATGGACAACTTGTTTCAGTAACTGGCGAACGTATGAGAATGAATGACTTTGTTGAAGTAAGTGCAATTGTTACTCACGCAGACCACACAGGACAAGGATATGCAAAACAATTAATTGCTCATACAGTAAATAATATTTTCAATCAAAGTAAGACACCTTACTTACATGTCTTAGAAACAAATGTTGGAGCAATAAATCTTTATGAAAAATTAGGTTTTGAGACAAGACGAAAAATAAGTTTTTGGAACATTACGAAATAAGAACTAAAGCCAAGTAGTGGGTTTTGTGCAAAGTGGGCTGCACGCAAACTTCGGCTGTTTGCATCGCTGTACTTTAGTTCGGGCAGACGAGTTTCAATTTGGCGTTTTGTTCTTAAATTCAACTTTATATTTTCAATTGGGCAGCGGTTCCAGGGACGTTATAAAATATCCCACCTGCAGCAATACCTGCTCGTTGGTAGCAATTTTCTGACAGACCACT
>JAYUBR010001224.1:0-10454 GCA_043740775.1 Ferruginibacter sp.
GTTACAGTGGTTTCTAAATTTAAAGGATAACCCAATGCCAGCACCCATTGCCCGATCTTAACATCATCTGAATTACCATACAAAAGAAATGGCAAACCACTGGCATCAATTTTAATTACTGCCAGATCGTATGCAGGATCTCGGCCAATAACTTTTGCGGTGTAAGATTTTTTATTGCTGAGCGTTACAGTTAGTTCATCCGCATTTTCAACCACATGGTTATTGGTAACAATAAAACCATCCTGGCTAATAATTACACCCGAGCCGGAAGCTCTTTGTTCAGGAACATATCCACCATTTCTGTTGCCAAAAAACTGTTGCAGCATGTCATCGTCAAACAGGTCGCTGAAAGGATTTTTATTTTGAGCTTTGGGTAAATTGTTGCTTACCTGTTTGGCATTGGTTTTTGTTTTTATATGCACTACTGTTGGTAATGCAGCCGCTGCCGGTTGTGTAAAATCAATGGCACCGGGTGGTGGTGTATTGCCATCTGTTAATTTGGTTTGTTTGTAGTTGGAAGGAATGATTCCTTTTTCCTGTCCAGCATAAGTATTACCGGCTTTTACATAACTGCTGTAGGCCCACATTACTCCAAATGCAGTAATAGCACTGATTACGATTGTAAAAAATACTTGTTTGATTTTCATTTGTATAAATTTTATTTTTTGTTTAATTAAAAACTGATCTTCATCAGGCGTTAAAACTCAATTTCTGTGCCTTATCATACAAAGTAACGATGCGCTGACAAAATGTTATTTACCGGCAGGCACCTTTAACAATTAATTAGTAACACTTTCGTAGATACACTATAAAGTTAGTAAAAATTGCATTGTATCAATACCATCTGCATAATCAAATAATCCGGGTGTTTGTGCTTTTCCAAAAGGTATATCCACGCCTGCTATGCATTGTATTTCCTTGCTTTCCTTTAAAGTGGAAATAAGGGTGGGGGCATCGTCATAAAAACTATAATTTAACTGGCTGATGGGCGAAAAAAGGGCATCGCTTTCTACAAGCAAAGTACTTTCATCGGTCATGTAAAACCGGTTATTCATTATTTGTATCGATAAATTATAATCGTAATTATTTCTGTATTTATGATGATCTGCAAAATATTTGTACCGGTGAAAGGATTGCAGCAGGTGTACAAAATTGTACTCACGGGGAACAAATATTTTTGTGACATTTCTGCAACCTAACCCAAAAAAAATGTGGATATCATCTGACAATTTTTCAAGGCTTTCAATAATTTCATCTCCTTTTAAAATGGTCACTGATGTACGGTTTTTACGGATGATGGCGGGGTACTTTGCAAAATAATAATCAAAGTACCGGGCGCTGTTATTGCTGCCGGTGGCAATGTACCCATCACAACCTTTTAGCATCGGAGCAAAAGAAATATATTCTTCAACAGATTCATCCCAACTGCACATTTTCTGCGCCAGGTGTTTCAATAAAATATCATCTTTAGAAGATAGTTTAATGGTTTGTTTATGGCCGCTGATAAACACACATAAAAAATCATGAAAGCCAACAAGTGGTATATTACCTGCCATTACAATGCCCACATTTTTTGTAACAATGGTATCATCCATGTAATAATGGCTGGTCCATGCAGTCAGGTTTTCAGTATTTAAAAACTGATCCGTAATATTTTTAATGGCCATATCAATAAATTCAATGGTAAACCAGCCATTATGTACAGATGCGGAATGTTTTATTGTTTGCAGTTCTTTACCATTTTCTATCAAATATTCTTTAAGTGTTGATAATAATGCAATCCGATTTTGTAATTTCATCCCGATAATCTTATTTTGTGTTCAATATTCAAAATTCGCAATTTCAAAATTCTAAATCAAAAGTAATGGCTATTAAAATTACAGACGAATGTATTAATTGTGGTGCCTGTGAACCCGAATGTCCAAATAACGCTATTTATGAAGGTGGTGTTGAGTGGGCAATAGCTGATGGTACTACCATAAAAGGATTATTTACTTTATTGGATGGTACACAGGTAGATGCTGATAAAAGGAACGCCCCTGTAAGTGTGGATACCTATTATATTACTCCCAACAAATGTACCGAGTGTCAGGGTTTTCATGAAGAACCGCAATGCGCCGCTGTTTGCCCGGTTGATTGTTGTGTGCCGGATGAAATGTATGAAGAAACGGTGGAGTCTTTATTAGAGAAAAAAGGAAGGCTGCACATTTAATGCCGCCCGTTTTTGTAAAAATATTAATTAAAGCCTTCGGGCTTATTTAGGCAGGTGATATTTCCTGCATCGTGGCGAGGGTATTGCAAAATACTTTCGCCTTTTTTTATTGTATTAATTTGTTTGACGGGGTTAGTGGAGTAGAGGCGCAGTCAAAATAAATGGCTGTTAATTTTTTTTCTTAAATTACGAATGTTGAATTGCATCATTCATATTCATCATTTATTCTGGACTATGCATAGAAAGAGATTGTATTTTTTGCTGATGCCCTTTTTTTTATTAACCGCTTGTTATAAAAAGAAAGAAATAAAAGACACTACCGAACAAAAGGCCGAAATGATCGCTGCTGAAATTTCTTTTTCGGAAATGAGTAAAGAAAAGGGCACCAGGGCAGCCTTGATGCAATTTATTGACAGCAATGGTGTACTGTTACGGCCAAATAGTTTTCCGTTGGTTGGGGCTGATGCCATTGATTTTATCAGCCAGTCGAACGATACATCTTACACCATGATCTGGCAACCAAAGGGTGGCAATATTGCAGCTTCAGGCGAGTTGGGGTATACCTTTGGAGTGTATTCGGTATTACCTAAAAATAAAGATGCTGCAATGCATGGCACATATGTAAATATCTGGAAAAAGCAAGCGGATGGGAGTTGGAAATTATTGCTCGATTCCGGAAATGAAGGTATTGACAGCGGAGAATAAACAATCAGCTTTAAAAGGATTGATGCTTTTTATTTTCAGTACCCACTCTTATTGGAGATGTTCATTATAAATCAACTTCACAAAGTATGTTTAAACTTTTTTTTACAGGCTTGAAACTATAAACAATTTTCGTTTCTTTGCCTAAACAACCCTTCTCTTTTTATTTATGACAAAAACAATCGCATTAATTACAGGTGGTTACTCGGGCGAAGCTGTAATATCTTATCAATCTGCTGCCACCATTGAGAAGCATGTTGACAGGGAAAAATGGAATTGTTATACCATTGACATTACTCCTTCCCGATGGTTTTATACAAGCCCGGCAGGAGAAAAAACTGATATTGATAAGAATGATTTTTCTATTACCATTGATAGTAAAAAAATAATTTTTGATGCCATACTGGTTGGCCTGCACGGCACCCCCGGCGAAGATGGGAAATTACAGGGCTACTTTGATTGTCTCAACATTCCCTACACTTCCTGCGATGCGGCAACTTCAGCCCTTACTTTTAATAAACGCTATACCGTTGCCGTTGCTTCTTTTGCAGGTATGGCCGTAGCAAAATCCCTGCACCTTTTTAAAAATGGTACTATTACAACAACCGATATTTTGAAAGCGTTAAAGCTGCCCGTATTTGTTAAGCCAAACAATGGTGGCAGCAGCATAGGCATGAGCAAAGTAAATGAAGCAAATGGCTTGCAGCCTGCCTTAGACAAAGCATTTAACGAAGATGACCAGGTGCTGGTAGAAGAATTTATAAAAGGCAGGGAATTTACCATTGGTGTTTTTACAGCAAAAGGAAAAGTGATTGCATTGCCTATTACAGAAATAATAACCAAAAAAGAATTTTTTGATTATGAAGCAAAATACTTTGGGGCCAGCGAAGAAATTACCCCGGCAAATGTAGAAGAATCCATTGCAGAAAAAGTGCGGAAGGCTGCTAAAGAAGCCTACGCTGTTTTTAACTGCAAAGGTATTGTAAGGATAGATTTTATTTATGATGAAACCTGCGCCCAGCCTTTTTTGCTGGAAATAAATACGGTGCCTGGCCAAACCGAAGCCAGCCTTGTGCCGCAACAGGTAGCCGCCATGGGCTGGAGTTTGCGGGAATTTTACACCGCTTTAATTGAAGAGTGTTTTAATAAATAACCGGGTGCTCAATACACTTTTTTTGCAGCGTTGCAAACCATGATACTGAACTGAAAAATATGTTTAAATTTATAACAGATCGTCCTTTTTGGGTTAACCTGCTGGCAGCAGCGGTATTGGCATTTTTGCTGATATTTTTGACGCTGGAAATGTTAGGCTGGGTAACCAAACATGGAGAATATTTAACGGTGCCGGCAGTAAAAGCTAAACGAACAGAAGAGGCCATTAAATTACTCGAAAGCAAGGGTTTTGATGTAACCATACAGGATTCGGTTTTTAGTGACACCTTGCAGCGTGGCATTGTAATTAAGCAATTACCGGATGCTAATGCCACCGTAAAAGTAAACCGTACTGTTTTTTTGACCGTTAACCGGTACATGCCACCAATGGTTGCGATGCCTGCTTTGGAAGGGAAAAGCCTTGGGTTTGCTTTGGATCTGTTACAAAGAAGCCACTTGCAGTTAGGTGATACTACTTTTAAGCCTGACTTTATGAAAGGTTCTATATTGGAACAACAATACGATGGCCAAAAGATTGAAACAGGTACAAAAGTTATTTGGGGAAGTAAGATATCGTTAGTGATTGCAGGCGGTTTACAAGATGAGCAAATATTGGTGCCCGAATTGGTGGGCAAAACTTTTGCTGAAGGTAAAGTAACATTGGAAGCAATTGGTGTTAATATCGGTGCTGTTATTGCCAAAGATGCTATAAAGGATACGGCAACTGCCTTTATCTACCGGCAAAATCCAGACAGGTATAATGACGAGAAAAAGCCTATGTATATTCATCCGGGGCAGTTGATGGATATTTATATTTCCCAGCAAATGATATTGCCGGATTCATTTAGTATAAAACAATAATAAACTATTTAATCATGACAACAATTACCGTAGAAGAAGTAAAGGCAAGAACAGATGCCGGTGAAAAACTAAATATTATTGACGTAAGGGAACCGAATGAAAATGCAGAGTTCAATATTGGCGGTACTTTGGTGCCATTGGGTACGATACAATCCATGCAGGTAGATGACCTGGAACCCTTTAAAAATGAGGAGTTGATTGTTTACTGCAGAAGCGGCAACCGCAGCGGACAAGCCTGCCTTATTTTAGAAACACTTGGTTTTAAAAATGTAAAAAATTTAACTGGGGGGATGTTGAACTGGAGAGAAACTTTTAAAGTATAATCCGGGAATGTGTTATATGGTTTTGTGTCATGAAATGTGACAAAGTTTACTAATTCTAACATCGTATTATGACCAAACTATTAACCATCATTTTTCTTTCTTTCTCACTTGTTTCTTGTGGAAAAAAATTGCATACTGTAGATAAAGACAAAGAAAGGATTGATAGTGTTTGCAACAAATTCATGCAGCTATTTGCCAGTGGGAAAACGTCTGAAGCATTACAACTTTTGAAAAAAAATTCCGTTATGGAACCCTCGTCAATAGACACATTACAAGTGAAAATTGCCCACCACCTAAACGATGTCTTTCCAGCATATGGCAAAATGCTTTCATCAGAATTTATAATTGAAAGAAAAATAAAAAATTTTATCGCTAAGCGTTTTTACATTCTTAAGTTTGATAAATACTACTTAAAGTTTGAATTCACACTTTACCGCAATGGAAGCGGTTGGACAATAACATCTTTTAGCTACAATGATGAGTTAATTGAATTACTCTATTAATTAAGGGAGATTTCAAAATAATGTTTTCCAGAAGTGAAAGCTACCATAGTTATATAATTACGGTAGCTTTTTAGTTTTACAGCTTTATATTTATTCCCACCATACAATTAAAAGGTGCCATAGGAAAATAAAAATTTTGTGTTGTAAGGCCGCCGGAAATATAACTGAACGTATAACCATTGGCTTCGTACTTTTTGTTGAATACATTATTCAACTGCAGAATAAATGTAGTAGCCTTTAAAAAATGAATGGTTGGCAGTGCATAGGTCAACCGAATATCCTGCACATAATAAGCATTCAGGCTCCTGCTTTTTTGAGAGGTGTTATCCATGTATTGACGGCCAACATATTTACTCAGCAGACTGATTTCTCCATTTTTTACCGGAATAATATTGATGCTGCCTCCACCCACAACTGCCGGTGAAAAAGCGATGTCCGTTTTTTTATATTGGTTGATCACAGTTCCGCCATTATCATAATCATCTATCAGTTCTTTGAAGTTTTTAATTTTATTTTCGCTTAAGGTTAAGTTGGCTGAAATGTTTAAATAATTTGTAATCACCACTCTTCCCTGTAACTCAATACCAGCCCGGTAACTGTTGTCAATATTGGTTCTTGTGTAAGATCCCACATCATTAATATTTCCAATCAATACCAATTGGTTGTGGTATTTCATATAAAAAAGATTGGCCCCAAAAGAAAAGGTGTTGCTTTTTCTTTCTACGCCCAATTCCACATCATTTAATTTTTCTTGCTTTGGTTGCTGTGTTTTACCTGCTTCAAAGTCATCCCTGTTGGGCTCCTTGCCAGCCCGGGCATAAGAGGCATATACCTGCCATTCTTTATTGGTATAAGTGAGCCCGATTTTTGGGTTCAAAAAAGTATAATTGTTTTTGATAACCAGCGAAGGATTATTCTTAAAACCATTGATAGTATAATCAACACTTCTTAACAGCATATCAGCAAACAATTGCCAATGTTCACTAACCTGTTGGGTAAATTTTGTATAAAGCGAAAGGTCTTTTTTATGCGCAGGCAAATCACCATACCAGCGATAATTTAATGGAACAGCAGGTTGTACCTCAGCATGGATAATCTCACCATAATGCTTGCCATCGTATTGATTCCATCCTCCCCCAAAAGTAAGCTGGGTATTTTCTTTTTTGTATTGTAATGAAAATATGGTTCCATAAAAATTATTGTCAAGCCATTCACGCCTTACAATATCAGTATTTTTTGTTGTATCGGTGCCAACAATATATTCAGGTAAACCATAGGCAGACAAACTCTGATCTGCCCGGTATTCTTCATAATAACCTTTTCCTTTGGTTAAAAAAATGGCCGCATTGGCTTTTAGATATTTATTAAACTGGTGATTGTAAAATAATTGGTAATGTGTCTGTGTGTAATTGTCAGTTTCATTTGGGTAAGGTGTTCCCGGCTGCTCTTGTCCTGAAATATTATAGGTGCGGTCTGTTTTCAATAATGCTTCTGGTACACCGTTCCAGGCCTGGTAAGTTTTTTCTTTGCCTGAAAAAATATTTAGTCTCAGTGAATTTTTTTCATCTACCCAGGCCGTACTAAAATAAAAAGATTTCAGGTTGGTTTTAGCACGATCAATATAGCCGTTGCTGCTGATATGGCTCAGTCTGCCATCGATGGTAAAATGTTTTCCGATGATACCGGTGCCAAATTTCAAGGTGTTTTTCCAGGTAGTATAACTGCCATAACTATTGTTGATTTCAGTGTACTGCCTGTCGTTTATTTCGTTGGTAGATAAGTTGATATTGCCACCAAAAGAACCTGCGCCGTTGCTGCTGGTTCCCACCCCCCGCTGTATTTGAATGCTATTGGCGGAGGAAGCAATGTCGGGCAGATCTACAAAGTAAGTTCCCTGGCTTTCTGCATCATTATAAGGGATGCCATTGAGGGTTACATTAATGCGGCTTGCATCGGTACCACGGATGCGGATGCCGGTATAACCAACGCCATTGCCTGCATCCGAATTAATAATTACCGATGGGGTTTGATTTAGCAGGTAGGGCAAATCCTGCCCGAGATTATTTTTTTCAATGTCTTTTTTACTAAGATTTGTTTTGGCAAATGGCGCTTTCTCATTGGCCCTGATGGCAGTAACTTCCACCGGTTGCATAAAGGAAGTGTCATTAAATTTTTTAATTTCCTGCGCAAATGTTGTCATTGCTATTGCACACAGCATAACACTTAACAGTAGTTTTTTCATTACAATAAAATTTTATACTGAACATCCGGATGAGTATCCGATGTGAATCATTGCTCCCTTCGCAGGCATTATCCTGAGCAGGTTAACGGGTATTATCTCAGCCTCTCTAAAAGAAGCACCCCGGAAATTCAGACGATGAATAAGAACAGTTTAGAAATGCGAAGGTAAAGGAGTTTTAAATTATTTTCATCTTTTGTGTAACAAATAGTTTACGGTAAGCGTATTAATAAAAAAAATAACCATGAAACAAATATTAATCGCACTTATTACATTAATTAGTTTAAGCACATTTGCCCAGGACAGGGTAGAGGTAAATGATGCCAATGCACAAAAGCGTACATTAACAGCCGGCTTTACTGCCATCACCGTATCCGACGGTATCAATTTGTATCTTACGCAGGGCAGCGAAGAATCCATCGCAGTAAGCGCTTCAGAAGAAAAGTATATGGAGCGGTTTAAAACGATTGTAGAAGACGGTACCTTAAAAATTTATTTTGATAATAGCGGTTTAAGTTGGGTGAACAGCGGAAAAAGAAAACTGAAAGCTTATGTTTCTTTTAAAGCGCTCGAAAAAATTCACGCATCTTCAGGCGCGGATGTAATTTTAAAAAGTACTGTTTCTGTAAATAAATTGCAATGTACATTTACCAGCGGAACTCATTTTAGCGGGCAGGTAGATGTAGGACAAATGGAAGTATCGCAAAACAGTGGATCTGAAATTGAAATATCTGGCAAAACAGATAAGCTACAGATAGAAGTAAGCAGCGGTGCTGTTTTTAAAGGATACGATCTTGCAGTTGACTTCTGCGAAGCAAAAGCAACCAGTGGCGGCGGAGTACGAATTACGGTTAATAAGGAATTAAATGCCAAAGCAAACAGTGGCGGTGGCATTCGTTATAAAGGCAATGCCGTGATTAAAGATTTAAGTGTTGATAGTGGTGGAATGGTAAAAAAAGCGTCTATTTAATTTTATAAAATATCAAAAATGAAAAAAATTATTTTATCTCTGGCAATCCTGACGGCTGCCTTAGCAGGCCGGGCACAAAATAAGGCATTTGTAAACGATGCCAATGCACAACAAAGAACATTGAGCGGGAGTTTCAATGCAATAAAAGTATCTGGTGGTATTGATCTCTATCTCTCCCAGTTTGACACCGAATCAATTGCAGTGAGTGCTTCTGAAGACAAATATAAAGACCATATTAAAACAGTGGTGGAAAATAATACCCTGAAAATATATTATGAAGGAGACAAATTGTGGAGCGGGGGAAATAAAAAATTAAAAGTGTATGTGTCATTCAAAAATTTAGAAAGGCTGCAGGTTTCGGGCGCCAGCGATGTGCAGGTTGCAGGAACCATCAATGTGCCCTCATTAGCGCTGGATATGAGCGGTGCCAGTGATTTTAAAGGTGCCGTAAAAGTAAACGACCTTAAGCTTGAATTAAGCGGGGCATCCGATGCAACTATCAGCGGTGTTACCAACTTCATAAATATACATTCCAGCGGTGCCAGCGATTTTAAAGGCTACGACCTTGTTACCGATGTTTGCAATGCCAAAGCATCCGGAGCTTCTGACATCCATATTACAGTAAATAAAGAAATATCAGCCGATGCCAGCGGTGCCAGCGATATTTCTTACAAAGGAAGCGCCGTGATAAAAGACCAACGTAGCAGCGGTGCCAGCAGCATCGGCAGAAAAGGGAAATAATAAATGCTAAAAATGTAAACAGGTTGATCCGTTCATAACACCAGCAGATCAACCTGTTTTTTATTTTCCGAATGCCCAGATTAAAAAGCCAGGCAAGGCCTTGCTCCAGTCTGCATACTCATGTTTACCTTCCGGCGATTCTGTAAAAACAATATCCCCGGGCGGGCAAACATTTTTGTTTTTGATAATGGTTAGCAGATCTTTTGTATCATCCACCACGTCTGTTATTCCATCCTTATCACGGTCACTGGTTTCTTCCTTATCGCCTGCATAAAACCAGTATTTAAGTTTCGGCCTTTTTCTGGAAGACCTGATTTTGTTGAGCAGGATACGGTTGTTATCATCAGAATAATCAGCGGCAGTTATATCCTTATCCCTCCACCAGAATGAGCCGGAAAAAACACCCACTTTATCAATCTTATCCGCATGGTTCCAGGCAACATCCAGGGCAGATAGACCACCCAGCGAACAGCCTGTCATCACAATGGAATTAAATTTTCTTACTCCTGCTTTTTTCTTTGCAAAATCGTATAGTTCATCACTTATAAAAGCGTCATATTTATCAGCCTTGCTTCCCCTGTTTTGAAAATCAGGAAAGCCGCTCACACCATAATTATCCGTTCTGTTACCTGCATGAATGGCAACAATCAACAAAGGTTCAATCAGTTTCTTTTTATACAGGCTGTCTGTAATTTTTTTAATGCGGAACTGATCCACATCTTGCCCGTCATTTAACAAAAGCAAATTCATT
>JAYUBR010001225.1:0-3235 GCA_043740775.1 Ferruginibacter sp.
ATATGGGTATCGCCTTTAAAATAAATTTGTGTAATTAGATCTTGCTGATTGCTGCTCGAAATTCTCATGTGGATATGTGCTGGCCTCCATGCATCACCATCTTTGTATGGAACTGGAACTATTGTTTTGAATGCATACTTACCATCTCGACCCGTTTTTACTGCACCTCGAAATAAATACTCATCAGAAACGTTATCATAATGTTCATGTTCATCGCATTGCCAGGCTTCGATAAGTACATTAGGCAGCGGGGTTTTTCCATTTTCTTTAAAAATAATTCCTTCTAAATGCATTACGTCGCCTGTTGATCCTATAGGAATTAAGTTACTCCTCATGGGTGAACCAGGCCGGTAAAACGGACCTAAAATATCGCTGGTGGTTGTATTGTCTCCTTCGAAGCTTTTCCCATTCCAATTGAGGGCGCCAAAGGTTGCGATTCCAAAAGCGGTCAACGTGGATTGCCTAACAAATGTTCTGCGTCTCATAAAAGTTATGTGTTGTTTTATTGAAATAATGATTAATATAGTCGGTCTATTTTTTATTGTGGAGTTTTAAAGAATGCGTCTCTCATTGCCTACAACACGTATATTGATGTTATTATACGCAAGTAAAGCAAAATTTTTGATATTGAAAATCAATTCATTAGTATTATCCAAATTCAATTGTCGTTAGGACAATCCACCACTACCATTCTATATTTTCTTTATTTATCAGGTCGTCAAGTGGACTTATTATATTTACCAGTTGTTGTTTGCTTACATGCAAATACCTTTCTGTTGTTCTGATATCAAAATGGCCAAGCAAGTCCTTAATGTACCTTATATCCGTACCCTTGTCAAGTAAATGGGTGGCGAAACTGTGCCGTAAACTATGTATGCCAACCTCCTTTTTAATGCCCGCCCTGGTTTTGGCATTGTTAAATACTTGCTGAACTGTTCGTGTAGGGTAGGAGCCATGCGTTTGTTCGGATTCAAATAAATATTTTACCGGCCTGGGTTTATAACCGGCGATGTATTTTCTTAGTATATCCAGTAATACCGGGCTTAAATTTACATACCGGTCTTTTTTACCCTTGGCCCTTTCAATAAAAATCTGCATTCTCTTACTGTCGATATGGCTCATTTTCAGGTTTACTATTTCGCTTACCCTTAGCCCGGCGCTATAGGCAGTAAAAAGCATGGCCTTATGTTTTTTATTGGTGAGGGCATTAAAAAGTTTTCGCAATTCTTCTTCGTTCAGCAATTTAGGTAGCAACAAAGGTTTTTTTGGTCTTGGTATCAGCCAAAAAAACTTTTCCCTGCCCAATACCTGCTCATAGTAAAACTTCAGGGCATTGATGCGGCTATGCAGTGTATTTTCTTTAAGCTGCAATTTTTCAAAACAATATACCAGGTATCTTTTTAACAGATCAGGTGTTAACTGGTCAGCCTCTTTTTTGCCCAGCGTTTGCAACAACTGGCTCATTTCATTCAGGTATGTTTTTAACGTAGAGGGACTGTAGGCTTTTAAAACAAGCTGCTGTTTCATGTTGGGTAATACATGGGCATTAATGGCCTGTATCACGGGAAGCTTTTGTTCATCCAACGGCGGTCGCAACGTTGAGCCTTTCCGTAAAACAGGCGTCTTACTGGTTACAATATTGGCAATTACTGGCAAACTTATGTAACTGGAAGATGTTGTTTTTTTCTTTTCAACCATATGAGCCCTAAGCGCTGCGGCATCTATTTGTGCCAATTCATTAAATGCTCCTGTAACCAGGTTGTAAGCATCCCTGCTGAGCGGTACGTGCCAACATTTGTAAGTCTTTGTCCACCGGCTGCCAGGTATTGTTTTTACAGCGTTATTTAAGGCGTTGGTATTGGCAAAATAAATGCCAATGCAATCCTTTCCCTGGTGTTGTAATGGTTGTAGTGTAACTGTTTCCATAAAAATTGATTAAGATTAATTTTATGGTTCAGAGGTATTTAAACAATCCTGCTGTGGTATTTTTCAGGTGGTCAGTGGTTTTTTAATAGCTTCGCCGGCTCTCAGTAACAGGTGCAGGTACGGGAGCAATCGAATCAGGATTGTAAAGTATAGTAAATTAACTATTATAAAAAATACAATTTGAAATATTTTGATAAGGAATAAACGGATAATAAAAATACTTTTCCGGTAGTAAGTTAAGTGTTAATTGGCAATTGTGAATGGTCAATATTTTACCATTCACTATTCACCATGCACAAACCGATACGTCATTTTATTCTTAACATGGCAATAGTATTCTTCTTATACCGGGATGTGATCAGGTAACTTTTTCAGCTTTAACACAAAATGTTTTGCTGAACGCAAGCGTACATTGTAGTATGCATTGATGACAGGCTGCTGAACCTGGCCATTGGTGGCATCCATGGCGCAGATCCGGCAAACCCGTTGTTTCCTAAAAAAAATGGAAGTGGATTAGCTAAGGGTGTATCAGAAAAAATAATTGATAGCTGCATGAACGTATTTTTACCCCACAGTAACTTTTTGATTTAAAGCATATCAAATTATTACTTAAAAAATTAAAATGTAAAAATGTAAAATTATTCATCAACTTCAATAAATAAACGATTACTCATTTTAACCAAATAAAAAATGCAAGCCATCAGTTCAACAAGTAATCAATCTTTAAAAGGAGGCTATAATCTTTTTGTTATTTCTTTAATTGCCGCACTGGCCGGATTTATTTTCGGCTTCGATACCGTTGTTATTTCCGGAGCCAATTTGCCCATTAAATCGCTATGGCATACATCGCCCTGGTTTCATGGTTTCTTTATTATGTCAATGGCATTGTGGGGTACAGTGGCGGGTTCTGTTTTTGGCGGCATCCCCACCCAGTTGTATGGAAGAAAAAAAGTGTTGTTGTGGATTGGTATTTTATTCAGTGTATCCGCCATCGGCTCTGCACTGGCGCAAGGGCCTTATATGTTTTCTTTCTTCCGTTTCATTGGCGGTGTGGGAATTGGCGTTTCATCAGTAGCGGCTCCAACCTATATTTCAGAAATTTCAACACCCAAAACCAGGGGCAGGCTGGGTGCCATGTACCAGTTCAATATTGTGTTCGGGATATTGATTGCGTTCCTGTCGAATTATTTTTTTAAAGGCCTTGGTGGACAAAACGACTGGCGCTGGATGCTGGGTGTAATGGCCATTCCATCGCTGATATATACAATAATGATTTTCAGAATTCCTGAAAGTCCACGTTGGTTACTAT
>JAYUBR010001226.1:0-10445 GCA_043740775.1 Ferruginibacter sp.
ATAAATGAAATAATATCCTGCAGGTTTTGATATTGAATTTTACTGATCATCGCCACACAACCCTCGTGATTACTGATGTTGAAGCCATTTAGTTTTTCAACCGGTACTTTATTGATCGGCACAAGGTGCTGGTCTGCCAACAAACGTATTTCATCAATCACCGGCCCGTGTACCGTTGTTTGCAGATAAATTCTTTCTAATTGTTTGCCAGATTTCATGGCATCAATTACTGCTTCACGGCCAATAACCAGGGTATTTTTTTTAGGCCGGTGTTGTTGTTGTCTGAAATTTTTCACCATACAAAATTAAGTGTTATTGACAGGGATAAAAAAACCATAAGCTTTTTGAAACTTATGGTTTTGAAAGCACCTGCTTTAAAGAAATTGAAAGACTTTATTTTAATCCGAAAACTTTTTTTACATCCTTCACCGCATCTAATTTTTCCCAGGTAAATAATTCTACTTTCATCTTAATTGATTTACCATAAGGAGAAGTAAATACTTTTTCTACCACTTCGTTTTTACGTCCCATGTGGCCATAGGCAGCAGTTTCACTGTAAATAGGGCTACGCAATTTTAAACGTTTCTCAATAAAATAAGGACGCATATCAAAGCAGGGCATTGCCATTATTTTTTTAGCAATTTCACCATCGGTTAAATTTACTTTGGCAGTACCAAAAGTAACTACGTTGATGCTTGTGGGTTGTGCCACACCAATGGCGTAACTAACCTGCACCAGTATCTCATCGCATAAACCGGCAGCCACCAGGTTTTTGGCTATATGCCTTGTTGCATAGGCCGCACTCCTGTCTACCTTACTTGGATCTTTACCACTAAATGCACCACCGCCATGAGCGCCTTTGCCACCATAAGTATCTACAATAATTTTACGACCTGTTAAACCTGTATCGCCGTGAGGCCCGCCAATTACAAACTTACCGGTAGGGTTGATATGGTATTTTATTTTATTGGTAAACAAATGATCGTACTTTGGATATTTGGCCCTTACCCTTGGTATAACAATATTGATGATATCCTTTTTAATTTTTGCCAGCATTGTTTCATCTTTACCAAAATCATCATGCTGTGTAGAAACCACGATTGCGTCTATGCGTACCGGTTGGTTATTGTCGTCGTATTCCAATGTAACCTGGCTTTTAGCATCGGGACGTAAATATTTGATGGCAGTATTTTCCCGGCGTACGGCTGCCAGTTCCAGCAAAATATAATGAGCAAGGTCTAAGGCCAGCGGCATATAATTTTCTGTTTCGCTGGTAGCATATCCAAACATCATTCCCTGGTCGCCTGCACCCTGTTCTTCTTTTTTCTTTCTATCTACACCCTGGTTAATATCCGCAGATTGTTCATGAATGGCAGAAATAATACCACATGAATTTGCTTCAAACATATACTCACTTTTGGTATATCCAATTTTACGGATAACACCCCGTGCTATTTCCTGCACATCAAGGTAGGCCTTGCTTTTAACCTCTCCGGCCAGTACAACCTGACCAGTAGTTACCAATGTTTCGCAGGCAACTTTACTGTTAGGGTCAAATGCTAAGAAATTATCAATCAAAGCATCGCTGATCTGGTCAGCTACTTTATCGGGATGTCCTTCACTTACGGACTCTGATGTAAACAAATAAGGCATATAGTTTTAAATTTTGAGTTGCAAAGATAAGTGTGTAACACTAAACAACAAAGCCTCCAAAAATATGGGAGGCTTTGAATTATCTCCATCGCTTTTTTTAAATTTTAGAGTATACAATCCGCAATCTTAATTTATAATTGGGATTATTGCCATTGCCTATTTTAACGCCTCCCAATGCAAATCTGTTGCTGAAAGGCAAGCGGTAACCATAGTACAATAAATCATAGGGTGCTGATACACGAAGGTCATAATTAATTTCATGCTTAGTTACAATATTTTGTACATACCTGCTGATATTAAACACATAATAGTTCACTGGTAATCCGGTTAAAGGATCAACTTTAGTAAGCTTGTTTCCTCCAAAATAATTAAAATCAATTCCTCCGGTTGGATAAAACGGCTGCACGCTTGTATTGGGATTATATAAAGTTGACGGATTAAGATCGTAAGGCAATGGTTTATATTTCCAGGTTGATCCTGTATCAATTACATCCGCATATAAAAATGACGGGCCATTGAATACTGTTGCTGCGGAAGGAATTTGTTCCATTATTAATTCCGCACGGTGTATGATGCTGTTTTTAAAAGTGTCCAACCCCGGAATTTTAAGGTTGGCATAGGTGCCCGGAGTGGCCTGGATAAATAATTCATCCGCCAGAGGATGCTCGTATTGTGAACCTGCCCTGTTTCTGTTGATATAATTTGCCGTTGCCGAATTGGTAACGCCTGTGCTTGCTGAAACAACTGCCCAGGAAGAGTGAAACGTATCGATTGGTGTGCCGTTCTTCCGGCGGTAATGTATTTCAAGGCGTGTATTGATGTCTGTTAGATTGATATAAAATAATCCGCCTGGCCCCGAACCTTTATCTACTTGAATTACAAAGCCTTTAAAAACAGTTTTAAAAAGTGAATCTGAATTAAAAGGTTTTTTGGTACTTGAATCGCTGTTGGCAATGATTTTATTTAAAAAAGCTGCATTCAGCGGAATGCGTATCTGGTAGTTGGCAGAATCTTTTCGGTTATCTAAAAAAGTGTAATTTTTTAAACCGGTTGGTATAACTGTAACTTCTCCAAGAACATTTGCCGGAGCAATTGCAGGCTGGTAATTGGTTTGATAAGCAGAATCAAATTTGAAATTTGTTTCTGCCGGATCTAATTCCAATGCTTTTAAATGCTGGGGTTTGGTAGAATCTCCATAAAATCCTTTATAAGAAAGGCAAAGCACCACAGAATCAAAACCAGTACCATCAGGCGCAAATGGTTGCCCGATTGAATCTTTGTTGTTACCAAAATAATAGGGAAAAAATACCGGTTTCGTCTGCAAATAGATTTTAGCATCCGTATTACCAAAAAGCGGGTCATTATTAATAGTTCCCAATACATGCAGATCATTGACACCGATCCTGGTAGAATCAGGAGTTAAAATGCCTTGTGTTCCAATAACAGTAAGGATATCAGCAAATGTGTGTACATTATCTACAGCGGGTATCAGGTCGGCACCAACTTGTGTGGTATCTATCTTTGTACAACTCCATGAAATAATTGAAAAAACTGTAACACTTAAAACAAAACGTAAAAATTTTCTTTGCACAAAAACAATATTTAATGAATGGATATAGTTCTTTTACCTATTTGGCAAGGTCGTTATATAATTGTAAATAGTCTGTTAAATCACTTTCCCCATTGTACGGTAAAGTTTTTTTACCCTTTATTTTACTAAACTCCTCCACTAATTTTTTATCAACTTTTTCTGCACCAAAAGTTATGGCATCTGCAAATGCAGCGCCACCCCTGAACATTGCCACATTGTTTACATCTTTAAAAAACTCCAGTTCTTTTTTTGTAACGTTGTCGTTGATGGTGGCAAGTTTTAAAAAATCTGCACCCAGTTTTTCTTTAAAAGTTGTTTGCCCGATGGTGTATACTACTTTACAATTACTAAATACGGGCTCTTTTTTGTAAGCTGCTTTTATAAACATGGGTATTAATCCTGTCATCCATCCACTGCAATGAATAATGTCTGGTGGCCATCCGAATTTCTTAACCGTTTCAAGCGCACCCTTGCAAAACAAGGCCGTTCTTAAACCATTGTCATCATACCATTTTTCGTTTTCATCCGCAAAAACAGTTTTACGTTTAAAAAAATCTTCGTTATCTAAAAAATATACCTGCAACCTGGCATTGGGCAAAGAAGCTACTTTAATTACCAACGGGTAATCATCTCCATCTATTGATACATTGATACCCGACAAACGAACTACTTCATGCAACCGGTGTCTTCTTTCATTGATAATGCCAAAGCGGGGCATAATGCACCTTACTTCCATTCCGCTATCATTTGCTTTTACTGCCAGTTTGTTAATGATCTCCGCAAACTCTGTTAGCTCTACATAAGGAGACATTTCATTTGCAATGAATAAAATTCGTTTTTTTGTTGACATTTGTGATTGATTAGATTAAAACAGAAGGATTTCCCGAAGGGACGCAAAGTTACAATAATTTTATTAAAATCAATATCCACGTAGATTTGAAGCACAATAAACCCTGCCATGATTATATTTAAAAAGATTGCTGACATACAAAAGCGGCTGGCTGATGCAAGCGACCAGGGGCTTGTAACCGGCTTTGTACCTACAATGGGGGCACTGCATAGTGGCCATATTTCTTTAATAACAGAAGCAAAAAAAGATACAAACATTGTGATCTGCAGCATTTTTGTAAACCCCACCCAGTTTAATGATCCCAAGGATTTTGAAAAATACCCGGTAACCATTGATGCAGATATTTACCTGCTGGAAAAAGCGGGTTGCACCATTTTATTCTTGCCAAACGTGGAAGAAATGTACCCGGAAGGTTTAAAAAATAATGTACATTTTGAAGTAGGATTTATTGAAACTATCCTTGATGCAAAATACCGCCCCGGTCATTTTCAGGGCGTATGCCAGGTAGTACACCGGTTGCTGGAAATTATAAAGCCCGGTAAACTATACCTCGGCCAAAAAGATTTTCAACAATGTATGGTGATAAAAAAAATGGCCGCAAACTATTTTCCTTTGCTGGAAATAATAATTTGCCCTACCCAAAGAGAAACTAGCGGCGTGGCCATGAGTAGCCGCAACAAAAGATTAACCGATACTCAAAAACAGCAGGCCGTCGAAATTTTTACTACGCTGCTGTATATTAAAAAAAATATCCGGCCTGGTCTCTTAAAAAACCTGCAGCAAACTGCTTTGCAAAATTTACAGGCAAATGGTTTTAGGGTAGATTATGTTGTCATAGCCAATGCCAATACATTACAGTTATTGGATACCTGGGATGGAAAAGAAAAAACAGTGGCTTTAATTGCAGCATTTTTAGATGAAGTAAGGCTGATTGATAACATGATGATAAACAAATAAAATTATTCTGAAATTAAAAACATTCCATTGAGGGTATCTTTTTAGTTATAAGGAATGTTTGTTTTTACTTTGTAATTTTAAATTGATATGCGTAAAAAAACAGGTGTAATATTTCAATATATTATTTTTTTAGGAGGTGGTATTTTTTTGATCTGGTGGCAATTTCATAATATGACACCAGACCAGACTGCAAAATTTAAATCTGCCCTGGCGGGTGCTGATTACCGCATATTGATTCCTGTAATTTTTTTCGCCGTGGCCAGCCACATAAGCCGTTCTTTAAGATGGAAAATATTGCTGGAGCCACTGGGCTACAAGCCTTCATTATTCAATACGTTTGGCGTAACAATGGTGGGGTACCTTGCCAATTCTTTTGTGCCCCGTTTGGGTGAAATTTTAAAATGCACCATGCTGGCAAAATATGAAAAAATTCCTGTTCAAAAACTAATCGGCACCATTGTTATAGAAAGGATTTTTGATATTTTCTGTTACTTTATTTTCATTTGTTTTACTGTTTTAATACAGTATAAACTGGTGGGTAATTTTGTTAAGGCAGAAATAACCTCGCTGGTAAGTGATAATACCAGGCTTCCTTTATGGGCAAGGGCCCTTGCCGCTATTGCCATTATTATTGCGACGTTTTTGCTGTTTCGTTTTCTATTTAAAAAATTCGTTCCCGCTAAATTGTTACAGCGAATAAATAATTTTATTGACGGCTTAAAAGAAGGCATTACCAGTATAAAAAAATTACAAAAAAGAGGATGGTTTTTATTTCATACCCTGTTTATCTGGAGTATGTACCTTTTGCAGATTTATATTGGTTTTTCTGCTATCGAACAGGTTGCTCACCTTGGTTTAAATGCAGCCTGTTCCGTTTTAACATTGGCCACATTAGCCATGATCATCACCCCTGGCGGCATAGGTACTTTTCCTACCGCTATTTTTTTAGTGCTAAGTTTATACAAAATTGATCCGTCTATAGGTGAAGCTTTCGGCTGGCTGATGTGGGGAACCACCACTTTTATTATTTTGTTTTTTGGATTGCTTTGTCTTGGCGTATTATTTTTTATCAACAGAAAAAAACAGCCCAAGATAGTTCTTACGCAATCTTCATCAATTGTAAAACATTAACCAATCCCTTTAAAAGTTGATAGAAACTTAACAATAGCATTTAATTTTATTAATTACATCCCATTTAATTTCACGCGTTTTAAAACTAAAATTATACAGTCTTGGTAAAACAAAAAGTAATTGTAAGAGATCTGAGCTGGCTCTCCTTCAACAGCAGGGTACTGCAGGAAGCTGCTGATGAAACGGTTCCATTAAGAGAAAGAATTAAATTCCTCGGCATTTTTTCCAATAACTTGGATGAGTTTTTTCGGGTACGTGTTGCTACTTTAAAAAGAATGATAGAAGTGGGGCAGGCAGGTAATATGCATCTGGAAGTTTCGCCCGAAACGATATTACGGGAGATACAGGAAAAAGTGGTAAAGCAGCAAAAAGAGTTTGACAGGATATGGAACGAAATACTGAGAGACCTGAAAAAAGAAAAGATTTTTCTGATTAATGAAAAACAATTAAACAAGGTACAGCAACAATACATCACCGATTATTTTAATGATGAAATACGCACCAACATTGTGCCGTTGATGATTGAAAGCATCCAGGCTTTTCCTACCCTGAGTGACAAATCAATTTATCTTGCCTGTAAAATGTCTGCAAAAAACAACAGCATTCCCCAGCGCTATGCATTGGTATCGGTACCTGCACGGCGTTTAAGCCGATTTGTTATTTTGCCTTCCAAAGAAAATGAACACACCATCATTTTACTGGAAGATGTTATCCGTTTTTGTTTGCCGTATATTTTTTCTTATTTCGGTTACGATGTTTTTTCGTCGCACATTATTAAAGTTACACGTGATGCAGAAATTGATATTGATAACGACATCGAAACTTCCGTAATTCAAAAACTGGAAAAAGCATTAAAGAACAGAAAAAAAGGTAAGCCAGTTCGTTTTATTTTCGATAAAGATATAGATGCCTCCCTGCTGACTTATCTTATTAAAAGATTGGGCTTAAGTGGAAAAGATAATCTGATACCTGGGGGGCGGATTCATAATTTTAAAGATTTTATTAATTTTCCTGACGCTGTTTTCAAACAGAAAAGCACCCGTAAAAAACCTTTTTTGCATCCCCTGTTAAAGAATGTGAACCGTGTTACAAATGTTATTTTACAACGAGATGTGCTGCTTAGTTTTCCCTATCATTCATTTGACAGTTTGACCGACCTGCTCAGAGAAGCTGCTATTGATCCGGATGTAAAAAGTATTAAGATAACATTTTACCGGTTGGCCTCCAGGTCTAAAATCATTAATGCACTTACCAATGCGGTACGCAACGGAAAAGCAGTAACAGCAGTGATTGAACTAAGGGCCAGGTTTGACGAAGAGGCCAACCTGGAATGGAAAGAAGAACTGGAAGAAGCGGGTGTAAAAGTGTTGATTGGCGTACCTGATTTAAAAGTGCATGCCAAGATATGTCTGATAAAAAAAATTGTAAAAGGCCGTACAGTGCATTATGGTTTTGTTGGTACCTGCAATTTAAATGAGCAGACGGCAAAAATTTATGGCGATCATTGTTTGCTCACTTCCGACCGGTTTATCATGGCAGATGTCAACAGGGTATTTCATTACCTTGAGCAACCCAAAACAAGGATTAATTTTTTAAAAGCATGCAAAACGCTATTGGTAAGCCCGGTTAATTTGCGCAGGCAGCTAATACAGTTAATTGACAAGGAAATTAAAGCAGCCACATCAAAAAAAACTGCAGCCATTACTTTAAAATTAAACTCTCTAAGCGATGAAATGCTCATTAATAAATTATACGATGCCGCCAGGGCCGGGGTGGAAATCAACATGGTGATAAGGGGTATTTTTTGTTTGCTTACGGAAAATAAAAAGTTTAAAATACCGGTACACGCCATCAGCATAGTAGATGAATACCTGGAACATGCCAGGGTGATTATTTTTTACAATGGCGGAAAAGAAAAAGTATTTATTTCATCTGCCGACTGGATGGTAAGAAATTTAGACCACCGAATTGAAGTTGCCTGCCCGGTTTTTGAAAAAGATATACAGGAAGAATTGAAGGATATTTTACAGATACAATTGTCTGACAATATTAAGGCAAGAAAATTAGACAATGACCTGAGTAACCAATATATTAACCCCCGCAATAAAAAAAAGGTTCGCAGCCAGGTAGATACCTATAATTACCTGTACCGCAAATTATCCACATAAAAAATTCATTATTATTGAAAGGGGCTGATAGGAAATTACAATGGTATATTTGTGCAACACAATCAACCTTCAACCATCTTAAACCGACAGGATATTGAAATTAGCAGCTATAGACATAGGTAGTAATGCAGCAAGGCTTTTAATAACCGAAGTTATAAAAGATGAAAAAGGTACCGTTGCGTTCAACAAGCTTAACCTGGTAAGAATACCGCTGCGACTGGGTTTTGACGTTTTTGAATATGGCACTATTCCCAAACAAAAAATAGGCATGGTACTACAAACCATGAAAGCTTACAAACATTTATGCAATGCGTATGAGGTGGAGCACATTAAAGCCTGCGCCACCAGTGCCATGAGGGATGCAAAAAATGCCGCAGATATTATCCGAAAAGTAAGAATGGAAACTGCCATTGAAATTGAAGTAATCACCGGGGATATAGAAGCGGGGCTGGTGTACGAAACTCATGTGGCAGAAAATATGGATAAAGACCACAGCTATTTATACATTGATGTGGGCGGCGGCAGTACAGAACTTTCTTTTTTTAGCAATGGTATCCTTACCTATAAAAAATCTTTCAATATAGGCACCATTCGTTTGCTTAAAAATATGGTAACCGACAGCAATTGGGATGATATGAAAGATGGCATACGTGCGGCCATCAAAGGTCAAAAGGAAACTGTGGCCATTGGCAGTGGCGGTAATATCAACAAGGTTTTTTCTATGAGTAAAAGAAAAGATGGAAAGCCACTGTCGCTTGAATTGCTAAGGGATTATTATAAAGAAATAGGCAGTGTGCCTTTAGCAGAAAGGATAAGCAGGTACAGCTTAAGGGAAGATCGTGCAGACGTAATCATTCCAGCCATACAAATTTACATCAACGTGATGCGCTGGGCTGGTGCAGTAGAAATTTATGTGCCAAAAATTGGTTTGGCAGACGGATTGATACGTCATTTATGGGATGAGTTAAAATAAGTTTTTAAGATTTTTCCTCCTCGACAATTTAAATATCAATTTGTAACGAATGTTGAAATAGTTTACTTACTTAGTCTATCAATTTTGCTCAAGCTGTAGCAATAATAATATTAATCAATTGTACGTCGGTTTCAAAATTAACCTGCCAGCTGCTGATGCGTTTATAAAATTTAGCTTTCTTCTTTATAATTCCTTTACATGGAATTTTTACAAATATTCTCTACATTTACACTGGCGATCATTCCCGGATTTGTTTTATTCTAATGCAGAGTCAACTCCTTCCTTCGCACACGGCTAAGCAATAAATCCATAACAGGTTTTAAAATCTATACAAACCATGATTGCAGAAAAAGAATACAAAAAGGTAACCACCAACACCCTTCAAAAAATGAAAGCGGCAGGAGAAAAAATCTCCATGATAACGGCTTATGATTTTTCATTTGCCAAATTATTTGATGCGGCGGGTATTGATATTATTTTAGTGGGTGATAGTGCCAGCAATGTTATGGCCGGCCATGCCACTACCCTGCCTATTACCTTAGACCAGATGATCTATCATGCGCAAAGCGTGGTGAGGGCAAGAGAAAGGTGCCTGGTAGTAGTTGATCTTCCTTTTGGTTCTTATCAATCTAACTCGGATATCGCCCTGGCATCTGCCATCCGCATCATGAAGGAAAGTGGTGCCCATACGGTAAAACTTGAAGGGGGTGAAGAAATAATTGACTCTGTAAAAAAGATTGTAAGTGCAGGCATACCGGTAATGGGCCACCTTGGCTTAACACCACAATCCATCAACAAATTCGGCAGTTATGTGGTAAGGGCAACAGAAGATACCGAAGCAGAAAAATTAAAAAAGGATGCCATTATTTTACAGGCAGCGGGATGCTTTGCCATTGTGCTTGAAAAAATTCCTGCAGTGCTTGCCAAAGAAGTTTCTGAAAGTTTACACATACCAACTATTGGTATTGGCGCAGGAGGTGATTGCGACGGACAGGTACTGGTAATGCACGATATGCTCGGCATAAACACAGAATTTAAGCCCCGCTTTTTACGCAGGTATTTAAACCTGGATGAACAAATAACCGGTGCTATCAGGCAATATGTTTCAGACATAAAAAGCAA
>JAYUBR010001227.1:0-3226 GCA_043740775.1 Ferruginibacter sp.
CTGCCGCAGGGATGAATTTTAAACGGGCGATGATCCTTTGGCGTACAGAGGCAATAAGATGTTGGTTACTCATCTGCAAATACATTGTAGCAGCTTATTAGAATTTTTTTGCCGCCAAACTTAAACCGACTTTTTGAGGGATGACTAGATAGCTTTTCTTTTAAAAGTTATTGCTTCAAAAACTGCCCGATGGTTTCATTTAAAAATTTATCATCCTGCGGGTTGCTAGCTGCGCCTGCGGTATGCCCCCATAAAGATGGGATCGGTTTAAAGGTAACGCCCTTGATAAAGTTCGCTTCGTAAGTGGCATCGACAATAGGAAAGTACAGGTCCGTTGTAGAGGGCATATACAAGAACGGCACTTTAATGGAACGCAACGCCGCTTCCACATCACCGTTAAAGCCCTTGGTAGTGCCAACATTATGGTATTCCCAGCTACGCATTTGTAAAATCAGATCATTGGCATCGGCACCGGTAATAAAATTGGTGCGGTATTCATGCAGCACTTGTTCAAAAGTAGTTCCGGGCTTGGCGCCTACCCGCCATAGTTCTTTACGCCACCACTCCTGCGAGTACAACCAGGCCGTCCACACCACGCTAAACGCCTCAATGCCCTTTACCGGCGGTGAAGTATAATCTCCATTATTAAAAGTTCCATCAGCGGTAAGCGCAGCGATCTGTCCTTCTAAACGCACTACGCCATGTCCATAGGTTTTTGCGGTGCCGCAAGTAGCTACAATGCGGTCAGCAAAACCAGTGTAGCTAACCGCCCATTGAAAAGCCTGTTGCGCACCCATCGAAAAACCGATAATCGCCCGCAGGTGGGAGATCTGTAAATCTTCCATCAGTAAACGGTGTACCGCTTCTACGTTATCGCGGATCTTCATTAGCGGGAAACGTGGGCCATGAAAAGGTTCTGGCGTATTGCTTGGCGAAGAGGAATGCCCGTTTCCAAAAAGTTCCGTAGTTACTAAAAATAATTTACTGGTGTCAAGTGCTTTGCCCGGGCCGATCAGCCATTCGTAGCCATGTCGGTCAGCCATATAGTGGGAAGGCAGCAATATGGCATTGCTATGCGCCGCATTCAGGTGCCCGTAAGTACCATACACAATATGCGCTTCGGGTAAAACAATCCCATCCTCTGTGGCAAAGTTTTTAATTATAAACTCGTGCCGGGGTACTTTGTCGGCGGGTGGGGTATTTTGCGCAAATACCTCTTGCGATAAGAATAAACAAAGTAAAAATTTTTTCATGCACAACTGTTTTAAAGTGTAGGTCGTCAAAACAAATATACACATAATGTGTAGCTAAAATGGTGTACAGTTTTTGGCGTTTATGAGCATGCAATTTATACAGGGAGACAACCCACATTAAACCGATTGTATGCTACTTTGCGTTAAAGAGCGGTGGGTGAAAGTCCTGTTGCTTACTCGACTGGGTGTAGTACCTTTATTAATAATGTTGATCAATCTTATTATATTATATGATTTTATCTTTCAAGTTTGAAGTCCTTATCTGGTATTGGCCGTATAGTAGTATTGGCTACTTTCCAACCAGTCCTATACATCCAATCAGCCATCTTTTTTAATTTAGGATAGTTTATATTCTCGGCATTATCCTGGGGTGTATGGTAGTCAGGATGTAAAAGGCTTGAATACATAATTGCTGGTATGCCTAATCTTGCATAGGGAAGATGGTCGCTTCTAAAATACCATCCCTCAATATGGGTTACTTCGTCCCATGTTGTATCCAGTTTAAAATTTGGTCCTTCTTTATTTGCAGCTAAAGCCATATTTACTAAATCAAATGAATTTCTATGCGGTGGCTTGAAGCCTAAAATAGCTGCACTGTCAGTATCATTTCTGCCAATCATATCACCATTTAAAACAGCAACAATATTTTTGGCAGGTATTGTCGGGTGTGCCGAAAAATACCTTGATCCCAATAAACCCCTTTCTTCAGCACCATGTATCACAAATAATACTGATCTTTTGGGCGGGTTTCTGACAAACGCTCTGGCATCGGCAAGCATTGCCACATCAACACTTGCGTTATCATCAGCTCCATAATAAACAGAATCATTTTTTATTACATTCCTGATGCCATGTGCATCTGAATGACCGCTATATAACAGATACTCACATTTCAACTTAGCATCTGTTCCTGTAACTATGCCTACAATGTTTACTGAAGGATATGAATATTTTGAAATAATGAGGTTTATTTTTACCGTCCCGGTATTTCCTTGTAATTGTTTTTTAGCATTGGCGTGCAGCCATATAACAGGAGCTTTAGCAGTTACGTTTTGATTGGGACCTTCCGCAATTTCGTAACTACCTCTTTTTAAATTTTCTACAGCATCATCCCATGCTTTTTCAGCCACTTCATCTGCAATAAAAATAATCGCCAGAGCACCTCTATTTAACAAAGGCAGGCCATACTTGGCAAAAATGTATCTGTTGTATCTCCACGTTGGTAATGAGAGATTCAAATTAATTCCTTTTGAATTTGCTTCAATTGCCACCACTTTATCTTTTACATCTATTGCATTCGTGTCAATATCTGACGCATTGCCTAAATAAACAATCGGTGCATTCAAGTTAATGTTTGCCATCTGTGAAATTGCAACATCTTTCCATAACTTTAAAGAAGTGTCATTTATTTGTATGCTTGAATTGTCTGCAATATGGTTGCGCAGTATAGTAAAATATTGAAAATAAGTACCATCATCGCCAGCTGGCTTTAACCCGATAGCCCTGAATTTTTCACCTAACCACATGGAAGCCTTTAGTTCATCTAGAGTTCCTGCAGAACGACCGTTAAAATGTGCATCAGCCAACGCGTATAAATCATTTCTTAAATCCTCAATTCGAATTAAATTTAAACCCGGAGGATTACTTAATTGAGCGAACAAAGAACTTGTCATTGCGATTAGCAAACACCATAAAATATATTTTTTCATTTTACTACATTATACTTTAAGATTAAAAAAATTTCTACTCTTTAACTACCCGAACTGTACATTGGCATTACAACAAAATTATCTTGTTTTTAATTCATTATTGATTGCTGGTTTTTTTCCACAATTTGTATTGTTTGAAGTTTCAAATTGTGATACTATTTTCCATAACATTCATTTAATACCGGACCTGCTGTTTTCTTTGTTGGCCTTTGTGAAACTACAAGAAAACAAAAAGCAAAATATTGCTATTAATCTTCACGGGTG
>JAYUBR010001228.1:0-3221 GCA_043740775.1 Ferruginibacter sp.
TTTCTTTTCTATGCTGCCAACACTATCATTTAATAATGTAGCCAGTCTTAAATAAGCAAAAGAACTGTCTGTATTGTTTTGGTCATGATAATAATCTGAAATCATCCGGTAAGCAATTGCTTTTTCTTTTTCGTAGCCACCCAGTGTAAATGCTTCAATGGCTTTTTTGGCATAAAGAAAAACCGAATCTGCTTCTTTTAACGACTGATAAAGATTGGCTAACTGAAGACATGCATTTCCTGTATGCCGGGGATTATCGTGCTGCTCACTTACCTGGATGGCTTTTTGGTAATTTTCCCTGGCGAGATCAGTATTTCCCATTTGCTCGTAGATCGTGCCTATGGATGAATACGTGCCGCCTTCAAATTTTCTATCATCAAAACTTAACTTTGTATAATAATAAAGTGACTTCTGTTGATAGAAGAGGGCAGAATCGAACTTCTTCAGTCTTAAATGATAGTCACCTATATCAGGGTATAGTCCAGCAAGGTTAAAAATGTCTCTTGCGGATTCCAAACGTGTAATTGCTTCACGGGCAATTGCAATTTGCTTTTCATAGTTACCGGCATAGAGATACAGGCTCTCAAGGGCAGAATATAGTATGCCGATTACAATACGCCGGTACATTTGCGGTGTTTGTCCTTTTTGCAGATTCCATGTATTTTTTTCGTTGGAGGGATCTTCGGCAATTTTCAATCCCTGGTTTATTACCTTAAGTGCCTCGGGATAATTTCCCGTCTTCATGAGCGGCCAACCCATAAATGCCAACATCTCAGCCTTATTCAATTGTAAGTCGAGTTTTTCGGCGATAGCTATACCCTTATTACAATAATACAGACCACTATCGACGCTTATATCGTCGTAAAGCCCCCCCAACATTGAGTAAGCAGCCATACGGACTGTATCATTCGCTGCCTGCTGAAGTATCAGATAGGTGCTGTCTATTTGCCGCCGGGTCTGTGCTTTGCCTAATGCCGGCAATAATAAAAGCAACAGTATTTTCAGTAATAATTTCATCTGATTAATTTAAGCATTTGGTAATTTGATTATAAACTCTGAACCTGCCTTTCCGTCCCGATTGCTATCGGGAAAGCCTTCTCCATCTTTACTGTTTACAGTTATTTCTCCACCATGCGCTTTTACAATATCATACTTTGTCTGAATCACGGATTAAACGGATTTATGGATTTCACTGATTTCTAATCTGTGTAATTTTTTAATCAAACTAATCCGTGGTTCAGACAACAGGCAATAGAATAATAAACTCGGATCCTTCGCTTTCTTTTGTTTCCACTTTTATCTCGCCACCATGGGCTTTAATAATATCATAACTTAAACTCAATCCCAATCCAGTTCCTTGGCCTGTAGGCTTTGTTGTAAAGAAAGGTTGAAAGATTTTGTCAACAATTTTTTGAGGAATGCCATTGCCATTATCAGCAACTTTTATTTCTATTTTATCATTTATCTTTTTTGTGCTTACTGAAACAATAGGTTCGTAGCCTTCGGTATTCTTTTGCTTTTTTTCATTTACTGCATAAAAAGCGTTGTTGAATAAGTTTAAAATTACCCGCCCGATATCCTGAGGAATAATATTGATCTTGCCAATCAATTCATCAAAATCAGTTTTCAAAGTTGCGTTGAAGGATTTATCTTTTGCTCTTAGTCCATGATAGGCCAGACGTAAATATTCGTCTGCAAGTTTATTAATGTCTGTTGGTTCTTTTACACTGCTGCTGCTTTGGCTGTGCTGTAACATTCCTTTTACAATAGCATCTGCACGTTTGCCGTGAAACAAAATCTTTTCACTGTTTTGTTTTATGTTATTTGCAATTGCTTTTATCTCCTCAATATCATTTTCATTATTTATTTCATCAACCAATTCATTGTTGACTTCAGAAAAATTATTGACAAAGTTTAACGGGTTTTGAATCTCATGTGCAATGCCTGCGGTGAGCTCTCCAAGGCTGGCCATTTTTTCGGATTGGATGAGTTGGGATTGAGTGGATTTTAAATTGGAAAGTGTAGTTTCTAAAACTCTATTTGCCTTTTGTTTTTGCTTATTGTTGCGGTAAAGAATAAATGCAATCAGTAGCAGAATTCCTAATCCGGCTAAAAAAATATATTGCTTAAGCTGCGTTTGATAAGCCATCCTTTCAGCTTCAACTTTGCGCTGGCGTTCCTGTTCATCTGTAATAGTTTTTTGCAGCTCCAATTTTTTTGCAGGTCCGTTTACTTCATCATTTGCTGTTTTGGCCAATTTTAAATAGTAGTAAGCGGAGTCAATATTTCTCGATTCATATAACTGTGCCAGCAGCATACTGGCGTCTGATATTTGTTGTTTAAAATTAATTTTATGGGCTACAGCAATACTTTGTTTTGTAAACCAGATACAGGAATCTTCCTGTTTCAAGGCTTGAAAAACTTCGGCAATACGATAAAAAGCAATAGAACTATAGAAATCATTATCTTGTTTCCGGCATATGTATAAGCCCTTATTTAAATATTCCAGCGATAGTTGATAGTTACGCAGACTGAATTGTGTTGCGCCCATTTGTAAAAATAATAACGGGATATGTTCCGCAATGTCCAGTTTTTTAAAAGTAGTATATGCTTTTTGGTCGTAAAAAAAAGCGGAATCAAATTGTTTATTTCTCCGGTAGGCGCTGGCTATGTTTAAAACCATGTAGGCATTCCATTCCTCATTATGGAGTTCATCTAATATTTGGTTCGATTGCCGAAAATATTGTATCGCTTTTGAATAGTCCTGCAAGGATAGCATATAGATGGTTCCAAGTTGATTTAAAGAAGATGCCGTATTTGGGCGGTCGTGCTTTTCTTCTGCTATTTGCAACCCTTTAAATACCGCTTCCATAGCTTTTCCCACATCACCCAGCGTCCGGAACTTCTCAACTAAATTCAATAAAGCAGGTACCTGGTTTGGAAAATATTTCGTCTTCTGTAACAAAGTCAAAGCTTGTTGACCGTAATAAATAGAAGAATCTGGTTTTGTATTTTGATAAATATTTGACAAGTCTATTAGTCTAAACGCCCGGATGCTATCCTGTTTAGCAAGGGCCAATTCATCTTTCAGGCTATCTGCCTTGGGTTGGTTTTGTGCATAGCCACGGCAGCATAGCATAGCAAGAATAATGGCCATTTTGATTGTCTTTATCATGGATTGATTTTAATGGTTAATTGAATAATGAGTTTGCTTCCTTCAC
>JAYUBR010001229.1:0-3209 GCA_043740775.1 Ferruginibacter sp.
ACTGTATTTTTTAGGGCTGAACTATCATTTGGTCCTGATTTATATTTGACCGTTTCAAAATAAATTTCTGTTTTATGGCCATCGGGCGAATGGAAAAGATAGGCAGGGCCATGGCCTATGTTATCACCTGACCAGCCTATGCCATAACCACTTTTTTCAATGGCTTCAACGCGACGTTTCAGGGCCTCCTCACTTTTTGCTCTCCAGGCAAAATGTCCCATTCCCGCATGTTTATGTTGGGTGAGTTTTAACGAGTGGTGTTCGTAGTCATCATATGCTCTCAGGTAAACTGAGCCATCCTTTGCTTCTGTAATACTCATGCCCATGACATCAGTGAAAAAGCGGGTACTTGCATCCAATTTTGGGGTCAATAACTCAACATGTCCCAGATGTGCGATGTCCCAAATGATCTCATTTTTCATAAGCTACTTCTTTTTTTAACTGAATAAATAAGGTTGCCACTGCAGCAATAAACACAGGGATAGCAAAGAATGTAAAATTTAAAGAAATGCTAATGCCCTGGCTAATCAATATGCCCCCCAGAAATGGACCAATAATAGCACCTAATCTGCCAAAGCCAATGGCCCATCCAATTCCTGTGCTCCGTATTTCTGTTTCATACAATTTGGCAGCAACAGCATATAACCCAATAAACCCACCTTGGATGCCAAAGCCGATCAGGCAAAATAGCAGCAATAAGAAAAAGGGGTCCTTAACGAATCCAAATAATATCATTAACACGGCTGTACCCAGCAGGAAATAGCAAATGATGTTTTTCAAGCCAAATTTTGCTGAAAGATATCCCTGGAAAATAATCCCAAACAAAGCACCCATGTTAAAAAGGATACCTGCATAAATGGCAAGGGAGGCCGACATACCTGAAATAGCCGCAATTTTGGGAATCCAGCTGGTAAGAAAATATAAAGCAGCAAAACTCAGAAAGAACGACAGCCACAAAACAATGGTCGATTTTATTTTTTCATGATTGAATAACACAATCACCGAGGATTTCGAGTATTTTATTTCCTTGGTTGGCAGCACTGAAAGCACTTTTTTATTCATAGATTTTAGAATACGATTGATTTTTACCAAAGCATTTACAGGCTGCTTCTTAAGTAAAAAGTCAAGAGACTCATTTAGAAACAGAAAAGTAAAAGGGGTGGTAAGCAGTGTGATAACACCTGTTGAAAAGAAAAATGCCTTCCATCCATACTGAGTGATTATGTAATTAGCAGTTAAACCGGAAAGAACGGCGCCCGCGGGATAACCTGCCATTACAAAGCTTACCCAAAAACTTTTTGTTCTTTGTGGAGCATATTCTGCAGCAAGTGTTGAGGTACAGGCCAGCATACTGCCAATTCCAAGACCAGTAAAAAACCGAAGTAATACCAATGTCGTTATCGATTGTGCAAAACCAGTAAAGACCGAAGCTATGCCCATCCAAAGCGCACTGATTAGTATAACGGACTTTCGGCCTATCAAATCAGCCTTTGGGGCAAGAAACATGGCTCCTAAAGCCATTCCCAGCAAGCCTGCACTGAACACCAATCCTAGGTTAGATGGAGCTACCATCCACTCCTTAGATATGGCATTAGTTGTATAAGAAATTGTCATAACATTCATCCCATCACACATGTTCATCAGGAAGCAGATGGCAATAGCTATGTGTTGTACTCTCGACATTTTTTCATCACCTATTATCATCAATTCATTATTTATAATTATGTTGGATTTTATAAATGTTGCCGGAGCGTGAAGTTGTCATATTTGTTAAGTATTTACAGGTTACTAAAAAAATAATCAGGGTTTTTTACCAATGGAATATTTACCTCCACCTGAAATAAAAATGGCTAAATATCCACCCAGATAAACATAAACCAGCTGGGCATGCTCCTTGTCGAAAGAAAATCCATGTAAAAAAATAAAAACCACCAGTAGGTTTAATACAATAATGCCCGAGGCGATCCTGGTAAACAGTCCCAAGATTACAAGTAAGGAACAAATACTGTCAGAAAGTAACGCGAAAATTAATCCCGGTGTCCTTCCAATATGAATTGGATCAGGGAAGTGACCTTGCATAGTGGAAAACCCGGCGATTTTTTCAATGCCATGCATAATAAATAAACTTAACCCTAGCCAAACTCTTAGCAGCAACCAGGCAATATCTGAATTAACCGGAATAAAATCCAGTCTCATTAATTTCTTCATACATCTTATTGTTTTGTCGTTTAGAATGATTTGCTACTGAGCCGGATCTTTATGCAACTCGAGCACATTGCCTTCCGGGTCCTTAAAAAATACAGAATGCGTTATGGTTTTGTTGCTGACATCCTGGTCATTGTAAAACGCTATACGCTTTGCCTTTAAATCGGAATATACTTTTTCAAAGTTTTCCGGCTCAAATACCAGGTGACGGAAACCTTGTATTTTCATATGTTGCAGTACGGGTAGATCCTGATAGGGCTCCCTTTGCGAACCGGTTATTTGGAGCATGTCAATAAAAAAATCACCAATCCCGATCCTGACATATTGTAAAGTGTCTGAATGCCTTTCCCTGATCACCCTAGCGTTCAACATACTAATATACCACTGCCTCATTGAATCCAGATTATTAACAGAAATAGTGATATGAGTCACTTTTAAAAAAGGCTCCCCGGATTTAAGCTGAGCAAAAGCACCGAATGCATAAAGCAAGGAAACAAATGAAAATACCAAACAATATTTTTTCATATCGGAACCATTTAAAAATTAAAACGTGTTGGATGGTCTATTTAAACTTTCTTTATCCAAAACTACAAGGACAAAGTTTTGCTATTAGATAAAATATTACATATTTTAGATACAATTTAAACATCTGGCACAATAGTGATGAAAAGCATAAAACATTATGACGGGCTTTACCGTGATCTGAATTTTAAACCTACCAGTAACTACATTTTTTGGGAAATGATTGAAACCAGGAGCAGGGGATTCGGGTGGGTAATAGACCCGCATTTACACCCGAACCTTTACCAGTTTTTCTTTGTAGGCCATGGTACCGTAGAATTTATCGGCAATAAGGATGTACAGAAATTAACTGCTCCATGTATTTTGATTATCCCGCCAAACACCCTTCATGGTTTAACGTATAGTGCAGACGTTCAGGGAAATATATTGACGGTTTCAGATATCGTTATGGAAGATATTTGTAAAACGTCACCTTTTGTTTT
>JAYUBR010001230.1:0-3207 GCA_043740775.1 Ferruginibacter sp.
GTTGGTGATGATATTGCCTGGATACATAAAGGAACTGATGGGAGCTTATATGCTATCAATCCTGAAGCCGGTTATTTTGGTGTGGCTCCCGGAACCAACCACCATACTAACCCCAATGCAATGGAAACCATTAAGGCCAATACTATTTTTACCAATGTTGCTGTTACAAAAGATGGAGATGTATGGTGGGAAGATATGACGGATGAAATACCTGAAGGGTTAACAGACTGGCATGGCAAAGCCTATGATCCAAAAAGCGGAAACCCTGCAGCCCACGCCAACAGCAGGTTTACAGCGCCTGCTTATCAAAACCCGGCAATAGACAGTGAATGGGATAACCCTAAAGGTGTACACATTGCAGCCTTTGTTTTTGGCGGAAGAAGAACTACGGTGGTGCCATTGGTATGCCAGGCATTTAACTGGAGCTTTGGTGTATACGCTGCCGCTACCATGGGGAGCGAAACTACCGCTGCAGCTTTTGGTGAAGTAGGTAAAGTAAGACGTGACCCTTTTGCCATGCTGCCTTTTATGGGTTATAACATGGGCGATTATGTTAATCATTGGTTGCAGTTTGGCCGCGACCTGCCCAATGCGCCCCGTATATTCAGCGTTAACTGGTTCAGGAAACATGAAAATGGAAAATTTTTGTGGCCAGGCTTTGGCGAAAATATGCGGGTGTTAAAATGGATTGTTCAGAGGGTACATGGTGGTGCCAGTGCGGTAGAATCTCCCATAGGATGGATGCCCCGTTATGAAGACATGGACTGGACAGGAATAGAAAATTTCAGCAAAGACGATTTTGCTAAAATCATGACCCTGGACAGGGAACCTTGGAAACAGGAATTACTATCTCACGAAGAATTATTTTCTAAAGTATATGATAAACTTCCTAAAGAATTTTATTTCATCAGGGAGTTGTTGTTAAGTGCTTTGTGGCGTTCTCCCGAACATTGGGGGCTTGCGCCTGAAAATGTATAATATCTTTTAAAATAACGGGTAGTTTTTACCCGTTATTTTAAATTAAAAAACAACAAAATTTTTTTAGAAGTCAGTTTTTTACCGGCATCTGAGTTTACATTTTAATGCACATCAGGTGTGTGCAACTACGATCGATTGATTATTTTTTAGCAATTACCTGCTATATGTTAATCCAGATCAGGTAAGGTTATTGACTGAATGTTGATTCAGTAATACACTTTATACACTTTCATTTTGATATACACTAAGGTTATTAAAATGATTTTAAATTAGTTTGTATGAATTGGTTTACACAGTTGTTTACAGAGCCTTCTGTAGCACAGGCAGTGATAGTTTATTCATTGGTAATCGCTTCCGGTATTGCACTGGGGAAAATAAAAATTCTGGGTATTTCTTTTGGTATTACCTGGGTACTTTTTATAGGGTTATTGTGTTCTTATTTTGGTATTACCATCAGCAAAGAGATGGAAAATTTTGTAAAAGAATTTGGTCTTATCTTATTTGTTTATGCCATCGGGTTGCAGGTAGGGCCTGGCTTTTTTGCATCGCTTAAAAAAAGTGCGTTGGGCAATAATGCCCTGGCAGCTTCAGTAGTTTTAATCGGGGTGCTGCTCACCATTGTGTTTTTTTATACTTCAGGAAATAATATGGCCATCATGGCGGGTGTAATGAGCGGTGCGGTTACAAATACGCCCGGCCTTGCAGCAGCTCAGGCCGCTGCAAAAGATTTGCAAATACATGGTGTAGATGGTTCTGCCATTACGTTAGCGTATGCAGTGGCTTATCCGTTTGCAGTAACCGGAATTATTTTATCGCTGATAATTTTAAAAAAAGTATTGCGCATCAATATTGAAGATGAACAGGAACGGCACCGCAAACTAAATTTTATACAGTCAGACCGGCCGCTTTCCATCCACATTAAACTGGAAAATAAACAACTCATCGGGCAACCGGTAAGAAAGATTTTTAAAATGGTGAATGCCCCGGTTATTATTTCCAGGATGTTTCACAATGGCATTACCATTACGCCAACACCCGACACCGTCTTATCAGAGGGAGATGTAATGCAATTTGTAGCCACAAAAAAAATAATGGAAAAGGTGAGGTTACTTGTTGGTACGGATAGTGATATGAATCTGAGAACAGAGCCCAGCAGCAATTTAATATCCCGTGCTATTGTGGTAACAAGAAAAGAAATTACCCATAAAAGATTGGGAGATATTCCGCAAATTCAGCACGAAGTTTTAACGCTTACCCGCATTAAAAGATCGGGTATTGAAATGGTGGCGCATGGCAATATATTTTTACAACTCGGCGATACTGTTACCGTTGTAGGTACTGAAGAAAGTGTAAAGGCATTTACAACAGTAGTAGGTAACTCTTTAAAAAGATTAGAGGCGCCTGATTTAGGACCTGTTTTTATGGGCATTGTTTTAGGCGTAATTCTGGGAAGCATTCCGTTTTATATTCCTTCAATCCCAGTGCCTGTTAAAATCGGGATGGCAGGCGGGCCGCTGATTGTAGCGCTTTTTTTGAGCCGTTTTGGCAATCATTTATATCTTAATAATTACACAACCAACAGCGCCAATCTCATCGTGAGAGAACTGGGTATTGCACTTTTTCTTGCAAGTGTCGGGCTCAGCAGCGGGCATAACCTTGCATCTGCCTTTAGTGACGGCAGCGGTTACCGGTGGATATTGATGAGCATTACCATTACAATGGTTCCATTGCTTATTATGGGTATTGTGGCCAGTAAATTTTTTAGAAAAACTTATTTTGAAATATGCGGCTTGCTTGCTGGTGCCTGTACCGATCCTCCGGCTTTGGCCTTTGCATTAAAGATGGCGGGTAATGATACACCTTCTGCTACCTATGCTACGGTATATCCGCTCACAATGATTTTGAGAATTCTTGCCGCACAGTTATTGATTTTATTTTTTACCTGATATGCGGTATCCTGTTAAACCGGCAACTGGCTTTTAAATCACACATTAAAATGACAAAATATTATCTGCACCTAAAACTTTTTTACTGTTCTCTGCTGTTTATTTTTTTACAACAGTTCCATTTATCTGCACAAACAAAATCAAAAGAAATAAATGTACAAACTCAAAGCTGGGTAAGTGTAAACAGCACGATTCGCCTCAGTAAAAAATTCGGAATCATTGCTGATCTTCATGTGCGCAGAAATAATTTTTTTCAGATCCCGGCTTTTATTTTGCAAGAACC
>JAYUBR010001231.1:0-3195 GCA_043740775.1 Ferruginibacter sp.
CTGTTGTCTTTTGCAAGATTTTAGATTATGTGTTCCTGCAAAATTTACCGCTTTTATTTTATCTTGATACATCCTCAATAGATGGCATAACAAATTGAATGCTTTACCTGGAAAAATCGAATTATTAATTATCAATTATTAATTAACTCAAAAAATCCATTTAACACAAACCGGGTTAGGTACCGAAATGCGTTTACCCGTATCTGTTAGCAGGCCGGTTTTTTTATCAATTTTAAAAATTACAATCTCGTCGCTTTGTTGATTGGCTACTAATAAAAAATTGCCGGAAGGATCAAAATTAAAATTACGGGGAGTCTTGCCTACAGTGGACTGGTAGCCAGCTACAGAAAGTTTACCCGTTTGCTGGTTGATGGAAAAAATAGTAATGCTGTTGCCATCACCGCGGTTGCTACTATACAAAAACCTGCCATCGGGTGACACATGAATGTCGGCACAGCCGATATTGCCTGTAAAATCTTTGGGCATACTGCTGATGCTTTGAAGCTGTTTTAAATTACCATTGTTATAAGCGTATGTAACTACATTTCCCGACAGTTCTTCCACCAGGTAAGCATATCTTTTATTGGGAGCAAAATCAAAATGTCTTGGTCCGCTGCCAGGGGCTGTTTTTACAAAAGGCACCGGAGCAGGTATAAGCTTTCCTGTGCTTTGGTTTAATTTATAAATCATCACCTTATCAATACCCAGGTTGGGCACAAATAAATAATTGTTATCCGGCGATAAAACAGCGGCATGCACATGCGGCCCTTCCTGCCGGTCTTTATTAGGGCCGGTTCCGCTGTGCGCAATTACCTGGCTGGCCGTACCAATATTGCCATTTGTGGTAACGGGAAAAACGGATAAAGTGCCGCTGGAATAATTACCTGCAAAAACCCATTTGCCGGATTTTGTAACCGAAACATAACAGGGATTTGTGCCGCCTGATAATTGAGTATCCATGGCGGTTAACTTACCATCGGCTGCATCGAAAGCAAAGGCTGTAACCCCGCCACCTATTACGGAACCAGTTGTATCGGCCGTTTCAACAACGGAGTACACTGTTTTTTTATCGGGAGCTACAGCCAGGTAAGAAGGGTTTTTTATTTTAGCAGTGCTGACTAAATCAGCAGTTGCATTTTTTTCATCGAATGAATATACATAGATGCCTTCCGACTTACCGGAGGTATAAGTACCCACTAACAGGTAAGGTTTTTTTTGTGCTGTGGCTGCTGTAAAACTAATGAGACTAAGTAGCAAAATTGTTATGCGCATTGAATAATTTTTTAAGAAAGTTCAATGTACGATTTAAAGTAACTCTTTTGCGTGAAGAGATGAAAAAATGTGGCAGTGTTGCCTAAATATTAGCGATTGCCTTACTGTAACAGGCTGTTACCAACTCTGCGATTATTATACTGCCAACGCTTAAAAATATGCAATCCGTGATTTTCTTTTACAAACCAAAAATCTGTTCTTAGCCGCAATCAATACTGATCTGTGTGAAAGAAACTGGATTATATGCACAACAACCCATGTACAGGTAAATGGCAGCTTGCAGTTATTGCAATTGAATACATTCATAGCTCTGCAAGATTTTCTTTCTTTATACTCTACACCGCATAAGAATGTGTAATATTATTATCAAAGAATTGAAAATTTAGTGTCAGCAATTTTAGCAGTTCCTGTAAATGGTTGTTGTTGAAATTTTGGAAAAAAGAATTAATTGTTTGATGAAACAACCAGGGAATAAAAGCGGTTATCCAATACCAATTTTAGAACCCACTTCATTAATCCGCAGTTTGCTGAAATGCAAAAGCTGGCAGGCGGATACCAATGGAAGGGCTTTTTTATTATTGATCACACCGTTCTTCAACAGCGTTAATAATTTTGTTTGTGCATCAAAACATGTGTCTCAAATATGTTGCACAACCGCAAGTTGCGAGCGCTTTGCCGACGTCGAGTATAAACAATTACATGCCACCACCTTTACCACCAAATTAATGACACTCGGCCTCGTTGTAAAACTGGATGAAAAGAAAAGTATAGGAGCACACCGTTCGCCTGCTTATTATAAATTGGCTGATGCAGTGTATGAAAAAGCATTGAGGGAAGGGTTGGTGCTTGTGTAACGTCAAATGACATAATCAAAAAAACCGCAACATCACTGTAACGGTTTTTTCAATTTATAATTTTAAAACGATTACTTTACTTCTTCAAACTCAGCATCCGTAACGTTTTCAGCGTTTGCATTGCCGTCAGCCTGCCCTTGCTGTGCACCTGCATTGCCCTGCGGTTGCTGGGCACCGGCACCATCCTGAGTAGCCTTGTACATTTCTTCACTGGCCGCTGTCCAGGCTGCATTCATTTCAGCAACTGCTGTATCAATGGTTGCTAAATCCTGCGCTTTATGTGCTTCTTTTAACTTAGCCAAAGCCGTTTCAATCGGTGCTTTCTTATCCGCACTAATCTTATCGCCATATTCTTTCAATTGCTTTTCTGTCTGGAATATTAAGCTATCTGCCTGGTTAATTTTTTCTATCTTTTCTTTTTCGGCTTTGTCAGTTGCTTCATTTGCTTTAGCTTCATTCTTCATTTTTTCAATCTCTTCCTTGCTTAAACCGCTCCCTGCTTCAATACGGATATTATGACTTTTGCCTGTACCCTTATCTTTTGCAGTAACGTGTAAAATACCATTGGCATCAATATCAAAAGTAACTTCTACTTGCGGCACGCCACGTGGTGCCGGAGGAATGTCGGTTAAATTGAATTTACCCAAACTCTTATTGTGGTTGGCTAATGGCCTTTCGCCCTGTAACACATGAATTTCAACACCTGGCTGGTTATCGCTGGCGGTACTGAAGGTTTCTGATTTTTTAGTTGGGATAGTTGTGTTGCTTTCAATCAACCTTGTCATAACACCCCCCATAGTTTCAATACCCAAACTTAACGGCGTAACATCCAGTAACAATACATCTTTTACATCACCAGATAAAACACCACCTTGTATAGAAGCTCCGATTGCAACCACTTCATCAGGGTTAACGCTGCGGTTGGCTTTTTTACCAAAGAATTTTTCTACAATTTCCTGTACTTTGGGGATACGTGTACTACCACCCACCAAAATAACTTCATTGATATCAGTGATGGATAAATTGGCATCTTTTAATGCGAGTTCACATGGTTTTAAACACCTTGAAA
>JAYUBR010001232.1:0-10319 GCA_043740775.1 Ferruginibacter sp.
TGGGCAGCACGGATTGTTGCCAGAATAAATCCCGCATTTCATGTAGATATTTCCAGCAAACTGGATTTTAGCACCATCCTCTCTGCATTTATCCCGGTAAAATTTTATGATTACAGACCTGCACCCCTTACGTTAAGCAATTTAAACTCTTTAAAAGGAGACCTGTTGTCGCTGCCTTTTGAGGATAATTCGCAATATTCAATTAGCTGCATGCATACCATTGAACATATTGGGTTAGGAAGATATGGTGATGCACTAGATTACAATGGCGATTTAAAAGCTATTAAAGAATTGATTCGTGTTACACAGCCCGGTGGTAATATTATTTTTGTTACGCCGGTAGGAAAACCAAAAATTATTTTCAATGCACACCGCATTTATAGTTTTGATCAGATCATTGAGTATTTTTCTGATTGTTCTGTAGAAGAATTTTGTTTAATAACTGATAAAGGTGAATTCATTACTGATGCCGACCCTTTATTGGTAGCACAGCAACAATATGGCTGTGGTTGCTTTTGGTTTAAAAAAGGTAATAGTAAAACTTAGTAAGCAATTTTACATGTATGATTGTTGTTGAATTACAAGGCGGAATGGGAAACCAGATGTTTCAATATGCATTGGGCAGGCACCTTGCTGTTTTAAACAACACCCAATTATATTTAGATTGCTTTTATTTAAAAGACCGCAGGCCAAGAAACAATTTTACTTTCAGAACATTTGATTTGGATATTTTTAATATTGAAGCAGCAATGGCTTCTGTGGACATTTCCAGAAAATATGGACTGCATAAAAGTATCTTTAATAAAATAAGCAAGCGCCTAGTACAACCAAAACCGCTTGTATTTATTCCTGAAAAAAAGTTTACGTTTACACCAGCTATACTTAATCTTCCTGATAATATATATTTAAATGGTTACTGGCAAAGCGAAAAATATTTTAGTGCTATACAGGAAATTATAAAAAAAGACTTTATTTTAAAGCAGCCATTGCCCAGCCACATACACAAACTTAAGCTACAAATTGAAAACACAAATGCCGTTTGCATTCATGTTCGCAGGGGAGATTTTGTGCAGTATGGTATGCATGGTACATTGGGCATGGAGTATTATGGAAAAGCAGCTTTGTTAATGTGTGAAAAAATAGCGAACCCGGTGTTTTATATATTTTCTGACGATATAAACTGGTGTAAACAACACATTGTTTTACCTGGTAAAGTGTTTTACATAACAGATGAATTTGCAGCCGAAAAGTCTCGGGGACACTTTGCTTTAATGATGGCCTGTAAGCATTTTATTATACCCAACAGCAGTTTTGGCTGGTGGGCAGCCTGGTTAAATAGCAATGCTGATAAAATTGTTATTGCACCAAAAGTTTGGTTTCATAACAGCCACTGGGATACAACAGATATTTTACCACCAACTTGGATTACAGTATGAACCACCCCTTTTTTTCAATTGTTGTTCCAACATATAACCGGGCTAACTTAATAGCAAAAACTATTAACAGCATACTGCAACAGCGTTATACCAATTACGAAGTAATAATTGTTGATGATGGAAGCACGGATGATACGGAAGCTGTATTAAAACCATTTTTAAATGAAAACATACACTATTTTAAAAAGGAAAATGATGAAAGATCTGCTGCAAGAAATTATGGAACAAGGAAAGCAAAAGGTGATTATATCAGTTGGTTTGACTCTGATGATTTGATGTTACCAAATCATCTTGAAGAAGCAGTAATAATGATACAACGGCATAAGCAGCCGGAGATATTTGCACTTTCATTTACAATAGCTAACGGGCAACTAAAAACTTTAAGACAAGTAATATTACCCACGCCATCCTGCAATGATCATTTGTACAAACAAAATATCCTGGCCTGTAACCCGGTATTTGTAAGAAAAGATATAGCCCTGCTTTTTCCGTTTGATGAAACCAGGATGCTTTCTGCATCTGAAGATTATGAATTATGGTTGCGGATTGCATCAAAATATGCAATTCATACTTCCCGTAAAATCACTTCCATTTTAATAGAACATGCAGAACGTAGCGTAAATACTGCGGTTCCTAAACAACAAATTACCAACCGGTTTGAAACATTTTTACAAATCACCTTATCAAATAAACCGGTAGTAGCTTTTTTAAAAAACAAAAAATCAAATTTTGTTGCAAGAATTTATTTATTGATTGCAACAACGATTGCCGTGCAGGGATATAAAAATGATGCTTTTAAATATTTTTTCAGGGCATTGTTTACCTATCCGTTCATTATCATTCAACGACAGTTTTATGTATTTATAAAAGTAATTTTATTTCATAAATAAAATTGAGAATAGTTTTTTGTAAATATCATTTAATAACCATCCAAAAATAACTTCTCAGGTAAATATATCCGGCTTTCATCAGCCATTTAAAACACTGCCATTTATTGTACCCTTTATCAATGGCAAGGCTATATAATTTTTTGTATAGGCCCAAATTATTTAAATGCCTTTTAAGATGGAGTGTCTTACTGGTATTACTATCATGCTGCAACCAAACGCCTGAAATATTTTTACTTACTATTACTTTTTTGTTGCTGTTATTTATGCATAAACCCAGCAAGGAAAATATGTCGGTAGAAATAATATCCACGGAATAAAAATTACTCTCAACTGCAAATTGCCTGTTGTATAGTGTTGACATGTGAGAAAAATAATTTCTTTCAAAAAAATGTAAAAAATAATCTTTCGAGGTAATGCAAATTTCTTCGGTTGATATATCAGGTTCAATTAATTTTTCAAACCAGTCACCTTTTATTACATGTACGCCCTGGTAAAACAGGGTATCATCTATTCCATTTTTTTGTATTGCCAGCATGGCTTGTGAAATGTATTGCATGTTCGTAAAATAATCATCCCCGTCAAGATTTATTACCCAATCAGCTTGTGTATAATCCTGTAAACATTTTCTGTAGTTGGCTACCCGCCCGATATTGCTATCATTTTTTTGGTATTTAATGGAAGGATATTTTAAAAAAGGCTGTACTATGGCTGTTGTTGTATCGGTTGAGTTATCATCGGCTATTACAATTTGTATGTTGCTGTAATCCTGTTCCAGTGCACTTTTAATGGCTTTGCCAATGTACTCCGCCTGGTTATAAGCGGGTATCATTATACAAACGGCAGGGCAGTCACTCATAATAATCTACAATTTTATCAATATAAATTCCACTTCATAGCAACTGATGTTGCTGCTCCAGCTATCTTCGTACCATTCTTTCATAAAGGTACCGGTGTTAAATATTACCTGGCACAATTTTCGGAATGGCCTGTTGATAACCCACGGGGATTTAAAATGCAAAAAAACAGCTTTCAATTGTAAGCCCGTATGTACATTATAATTGGGCACTTTCCGTTTGAGTAAATTATCTTTTACCATGTACGAAAAAGAGTACAACCCAAAAAATTTTTGATGGGTAAAATCAGAATAAAAAAAAGCATTGGAAAAATGTGGTACCACTATTTCAATAAAACCACTTGGTTTTAAAACACGGTTTAATTCAATCAGTAAACCAGGTACATCAGGCAGGTGTTCAAAAAAATGAGTGGCGTGTACTTCATCAACACAACCATCCGGAAAAGCTTTTATCACTTCATAAATATCTCCTGTAATATCCACTCCATCCGCATCAAGCATATCTATTCCAATCCAGTGAGGTTGTTTTTTAAAAGGCCCGCAACCAATATCAAGTATTACCGTTTTACAAGCGGCAATATGCGGAAGAATATTTTTTTTGTCTAACATTATACTGGTTTACAAATAATAATATCCTCACAAAAATAGTTTTTTTGAACCGCGTTATCTGTAAAATATAAGCGGGTAAATAATTAGCTACGCCACTAGGTACAATCATATCTGCCATTTTCAATTCAGTTTTAATTTTTTGATTAGGTACAGCAAAGGGCTAACCTGTTATATCATGCAACAAGATATTAATTTTCTTTACATAAAAATTTCAGCTTTACATTTACAAATTAAAATGCAGGTTTGCATTATATACAAAAGTTTAAAATGCCTGTTAACGGGCTATTTTAAACGTACCCACAATAAAATTTTATTAAAGAGACGTTTTAGAATGCAAAAAAAGAAAGTAGCTATTCTCATCAATGCCCTGGAAGTGGCAGGAGCTGAAAAAGTAATAGCACAAATGATCAATTCGTTTTATACAAAATTTGATATTCACCTGATATTGCTGAATAATACCATTGAGTTTGAATTACCGGTGAATGATATTACCATAAAAACAATTGACAATTCGAACCTTAAAAAAAGAAAAAGCGCCAAAGACATTTTAAAAATCCCCCTGCTTGCTTACCGGCTAAAAAAATATTTGCAACAGCATAATATCCAAATTTGCTTTTCTGCTTTAAACAGGTCTAATTATATCAATTGCTTTTTACGCATATTAAACTGGAAGGGCGCTATTTTAATCAGTGAAAGATCGCATACTTCTTCCGCATATAACCCCCATACTTTTGCCGGCAAAACAGGCAGATTTTTAGTGAGAAAGCTATATCCTTTTGCCGATGTTATCGTACCAAATTCAGCAGGTATTCAATATGATCTTACCACAAATTTTCATCTTTCAAACGAGTTTAGGGTAATCAATAACCCGGTTAACATTACCCGTCAACAAAAAGATATGTGCGAGCCCATAGAAGATTTTAACTTTGAAAGTTTCACTTTTTCGCATGTGGCAAGAATAGAAAAAGGAAAAAATCATGCACTTGTGCTGGCCGCGGTAGCCAAAATAAAGCACCGCAATTTTAAAGTGTTATTAATAGGCCAGGGGCCGCAGGAAGAAAATATAAAAGCACTGGCGCACAAAATTGGCATCAGCGATAAAATAGTTTTTTTGGGCTACCGCGGCAATGTGGTAAAATATGTTGCAAGGTCGCAATGTCATTTATTAACCTCCGACTCGGAAGGCTTTCCCAATGCATTGCTGGAAGCGCTTGCCTGTGGTACACCCGTGATCAGCACCGACTGCCCGACTGGTCCCCGTGAATTATTAGCGGGTTCATTTGTTGCTGACAAGCACAGTATGGGTGTTGAGAAAACCAACTATGGATTGCTGATACCTGTAAATAATCTTGATGCTTTGGCAGAAGCCATGGTTATGATGATTGATGATGAGATCTTGTGTACTCAATATGCTTCCGCAGGAATTAAACGGGCAAAGGATTTTGATTTACCCATCATTATGAAACAATATGCTGACTTATTAGATAAATTTTAGCCAGTATCACATATAAAATGAATTGATTTTCATGACTTGTCAGACAATTTTATCCCTGCAATAATTTTCAATATTGATGTCAGTGGCTGATTTAATCTTTCCTCCGTTACCTTTGCCGCCATGCATTACGCTTCAATAGAAAATATCAGCCGTTCTTTCGGCATTAGAACCCTTTTTAAAAACATCACTTTAAATATAGAAGAAGGAGATAAAATTGCCTTGGTGGCCCGCAATGGCAGTGGCAAAAGTACCCTGCTAAAAATTATTGCCGGTCTTGATACACCCGATGAAGGAACTGTGTGGGTACATAAAGATATTAAAGTGGTAATGCTGCAGCAGGACAATGATTTTGATGGCAACAAAACCATCTGGGATAATTTACTGCGCCTTGACAATCCTGTGGTAAAAGTGGTAAAAGAATACGAACAGTTTTTAGAAGAAGGCCTGGAAGATATTGATAAATTAGGCGCACTGATGGCCCGGCTGGATGACCTGAATGCCTGGAGTTTTGAAAGCGACCTGAAACAAATCCTGGGTAAATTAAACCTGCACCACTTAAATGAAAAAGTGGGCAACCTGAGCGGCGGTCAAAAGAAAAGAGTGGCGCTGGCACAGTCTTTAATTGAAGCCGACCTGCACCAGGGACGTTGTTTGCTGATACTGGATGAACCTACCAATCACCTGGATGTTGATATGATTGAGTGGCTGGAAGATTACCTTGCGGCTGCAAAAGTTACGCTGTTACTGGTTACGCATGACCGGTATTTTTTAGATGCGGTTTGTAATGAAATAGTAGAAATTGATGAAGAAAAAGTATTTGTGTACAAAGGCGATTATGATAATTTTTTAGAGCAAAAAAGTATGCGGCTTGAAGTGCAGCAAAGTGAACTGCAAAAAGACAAAAATATTTTTAGAAAAGAACTGGAATGGATGCGCAAGCAACCCAAGGCACGTACCACCAAAAGCAAGAGCAGGCAGGATGCATTTACAGATGTGGAAGAAAGGGTGAAACTGAAAAAAGATGTGGAAGAAGTTAGCCTGCAGGTAAAGATGACGAGGTTGGGCGGCAAAATTCTGGAACTGATAAAAGTGCACAAAAGTTATGGTGACCTGCAGATTATGAAAGGGTTTGATTATACTTTTAAACGAGGCGAGCGAATTGGTGTGGTGGGTAAAAATGGGGTAGGAAAATCTACCTTTTTAAAAATTGCCCTGCAACAGGAACTGCCGGATAGTGGAAAAATTAATCATGGTGATACGGTAGTGTTTGGAAATTTTAGCCAGGATGGATTAATTTATAAAGAAGATAAAAGAGCCATTGAATACGTAAAAGCAATGGCAGAATATTTTCCGTTGAATGATGGTACAAAAATAAGTGCCAGCCAGTTTATGGAAAAGTTTGGCTTTTCTGCCGAGCAACAATTTACACCATTAAGTAAATTAAGCGGTGGCGAAAAACGCAGGTTGCATTTGATGAGTGTACTGTTTTTAAATCCAAATTTTCTGGTGCTGGATGAACCTACCAATGACCTGGACCTGCAAACATTGCGAACGCTGGAAGAATTTTTAATGGAATACCCCGGCTGTATCCTCATTGTTAGCCATGACCGTTATTTTATGGACAGAATGGTAGATCACCTGTTTGCTTTTGAAGGCAATGGTGTTATAAGAGATTATCCGGGTAACTATACCCAGTACCGGGAAGCAGTTGCCAGCGGAAGTTTAACCGACGACAGGCAACTGATGAAACCGGAACCAAAAGTAGCAGAAGTAGCTCCTGTAGCGGTTTTAAACTCCAATAGCCAGAAATTATCTTTTAAAGAAAAAAGAGAACTGGAACTGCTGGAAAAAGAAATGCCCGAGTTACAAAAAGAAAAAGCGCACCTTGAAACCAGGATGAATGAAGGCAATCCCGCTTTTGATGAACTGCAAAAAGCGGCAGAGCGCATTGGCAATATTGTACATTTACTGGATGAAAAAGAAATGCGCTGGCTGGAGTTGAGTGAAAAGAATTAGTTACCTTTCTTTATAAAAAGAAATTGCCGCTAATGAACCAACGCTTTTATTCCCTCGATGTTTTTCGTGGTGCCACCGTAGCCTTAATGATACTGGTAAATAACCCTGGAAGCTGGGGACATATTTACACACCGCTGGAACATGCCCCCTGGCATGGTGTTACGCCAACCGACCTGGTATTTCCCTTTTTTTTATTTGCTGTTGGCAATGCCATGGCTTTTGTTTTGCCAAAACTAGAGGCAGCAGGAGAAAGTTTTTTTTGGAAAAAAATTATTCAACGCACCGTCCTTATTTTTTTAATTGGATTATTTTTAAACTGGTTTCCATTTATTAAGTGGCAGGATGGACACCTGGTGGGCAAGCCGTGGGCCTATATTACAGCAGATGGCAAAGCAGCCGGAGTACGTATATTTGGTGTATTGCAACGGATAGCCATTTGCTATTTTTTAGCTTCTTTATTTGCGCATTATGGCAAACAGAAAGGAGCTTTTGTTGTAAGTGCTTTTTTATTACTGGCGTATTGGTTTGTTTGTGTGGCCGCCAATTCTGCAGACCCATTTAGCCTTGCAGGCTGGTTTGGAACAAAGATAGACCTGACGCTGGTGGGAGAAGCACATATCTATAAAGGCGAAGGTGTATCCTTTGATCCGGAAGGATTGATGAGTATTACAGGTGCAGTGGTACAGGTAGTTTTTGGTTACATCGCCGGTAGTTATATTATACAAAAGGGAAAAACGGCTGAAATGGTTAACGGCTTATTTGTAGCAGGTTGTGTGTTAATTTTTACGGGCTATTGCTGGGATATGGTTTTCCCCATCAACAAAAAAATATGGACCAGCAGTTATACCATTTATACAACCGGCCTGGCACTACTTATTCTTGCTCTTATGATTTATTGTATTGAATTCAAAGGCTGGAAAGGCTGGTGGAGCCGGTTCTTTGATGTGTTTGGAAAAAATGCCTTGTTCATTTTTGCAATGAGTGCTATATTGCCAAGGCTGCTGGCGTTAATACAAATACCTGGTGGCGTAACGGCGGATGGCAAACCAAATTACCTTACTCCTTTTGCCTGGTTTTACGAGCATATTTGCAAACTGATTTTACCTGCCGAGCCAAGAGTGGGATCGTTAATTTATGCGCTTTGTTTTATAACCATGATGTGGGGTTTCGCGTGGCTATTAGATAAAAAGAAAATTTATATCAGAGTGTAAGTGGCAATTTACGTGTACCATCTGCTGTTGCCACAATGTACGCTTCTGCAACTATATCAAACTGCCGCAGGTATACTTTGCTTGTTGTTTCAATAAACTGGTTAATGGCTTCTTCTTTTACTATATTAATAGTACAGCCACCAAATCCACCACCCATCAGCCTTGCGCCAATTACAAGGCTATCCTTTTTGGCCAGATCAACCAAAAAATCCAGTTCTTCACAACTTACTTCGTATAATTTACTAAGCCCTTTATGAGTGGCATACATCAGTTTTCCAAACTCAATTAAATTATCCTGCTGTAATAATCCTGCCGCCTTTTTTGCCCGGGCAATTTCTTCAATTACATACAGGCAACAGTTAAATACTTTTTCCGTCATGCCAGATTTGTATTGCATCAAATCTTCTACCCTGGTAATATCTCTGAAAGACTGAATGTTTAACTGGTTTTTTAAAATAGCCAACCCTTCCTCACAACGTTGCCTGCGGATATTATATTCACCGGATACCAGTGTGTGATGAACTTTACTGTTAATTAAAACAATTTTATAGCCCTGCAGGTGCAAAGGAAAATACTGATGTTCCATGGTTTTACAATCCAGCAATAACACTTCATCCTGCCTTCCCATCATATTGGCAAACTGGTCCATGATACCACAATTTACATGCGGAAAATTATGTTCTGCACGCTGGCAAAGTAAGGCAAGTTGTACCCTGTTCAATCCGGCATTCAGCATTTCATTCAATGCAAATGCAAGCCCACCTTCTACTGCAGCCGATGAACTCATTCCCGAACCACGGGGAATATCCCCGGCAAATACACAATCAAACCCTTTTACATCATGTCCCAATAATAAAAATTCATTCACTACACTCAGCACATAATTCTTCCAGTTGTTCATTTTTTTTATATCTGCGACGGCAATAGTAAGCCACTCGTCAAAGTCCATGGCATAAAAATGAAGTTCGTTACTGTTGTTTGCTGCAACGGCGTAGTAAATGCCCTTATCAATTGCGGCAGGCATTACAAAACCATCGTTGTAATCTACGTGCTCACCAATTAAATTGATACGGCCGGGCGAAAAATAGATTGTTGGCTCAGATGCAAAACTTTCCCTGAAGTGCTGTAAAACAGTAACGGCAAGTGAATTCATTGGTTATTTTAAGGTAGTTATTTTATAGGTAGTTGTAAAAACCCGGGTTGTTTGCGGTGCCAAAGTTATTAAACCTATTCCATTATTAAATGCATCCGGTACGGCACTTAAATTTTCGATGGCAATACTGTTTCTTCCCGGGGGTGTATAAATCTGTAAATAGGGATATGTCTTGTCAGGGTGAATTTCTATCTGTAGTTTTTGTGCAGCATCTCTTAAAACACACAATGGTTGACAGGCCGCGAAATTCAGGGAAAAACAATTATCAAAAAAAGTATCATTTATTTGTTTAAGGGAACCGAATTCCTGGTAGGGCAATGTTTCACCGGAAGGTACCAGTGTATCATCAAACAATATTTTTTCTTCACTCTGAAATTGCAGTTGCAGTTCATCTATTTTTTTACCCAAAGTAAAATAAGGATGCCAGCCATCCTGCATGGGAATTATCCCTTTGTCTTTATTAATAATTTCGGTAACAATTTCAAGCGTATTTTCCTGTTTTAAGGTATAGGTTATAATACAATCATAACTAAAAGGATAGCCTGGATTATCGCCCTGGTATGCGTAAGTCAAAACAACCTGGGCCCTTTCATTATCAGCCTCAGCAAGGGTTACAGCAAATACAACATCATACAACAAGCCATGAATGGCACTTC
>JAYUBR010001233.1:0-10292 GCA_043740775.1 Ferruginibacter sp.
AATATGCTTTTAGTAATTACCCCCAATTAAATGATTATATCCGCAACAATGCACAGGAAATGAGTGAAGAAGTAATGCGCAAGCACATTGATCTTTACGTAAATGATTATTCGGTTAATTTAGGAGAAGAAGGAAAAAATACTATAAAAAAACTGTTGCAGGTTTACCAGCAATTAAATAGCTGCTCTATTAATTATGAAAATATTTTTGTGAATTAATATATCCAATACTCAAGGTTTCTTAAGTGCCTGTACATACACTTCCAAACAACGTTTTCTTGCAAAATCATGGTCCACAATTGGGTTTGGATAATCAAAACTATCCAGTTCCGGAACCCAGTGCCGGATATACTTTAATTCTTTATCAAATTTTTCTGTTTGTAAACGTGGATTAAAAATCCTGAAATATGGAGCAGCATCGCAACCGCTGCCAGCAGCCCATTGCCAGCCTCCATTGTTGGCTGCCAAATCGAAGTCCAATAATTTTTCTGCAAAATATGCTTCCCCCAGCCGCCAGTCTAACAACAGGTGTTTCGATAAAAATGAAGCAACAATCATGCGCACCCGGTTGTGCATAAATCCAGTTGCGTTTAATTCCCGCATGCCCGCATCAACAATCGGGTAACCTGTTTGTCCCTTGCACCAGCATTCAAATTCACCGTTATCCTTTCGCCAGTTAATGGTATCGTATTCCGGCTTAAAAGCCTTGCCCCTACCCACTTTCGGAAAGTGCCATAAAATCATGTGGTAAAAATCCCGCCAAATTAATTCATTCAGGTAGGTTTCGGAAATTTGCCTGCTACGGGCGGCCAATTCACGAATACTGATAGTGCCAAAACGTAAATGAACGCCCAATTTTGAAGTTCCTGCAATGGCAGGAAAATTTCTTTGTTCCGCATATTTTTTTACCAGTTCTTCCTGCAATAATTTGGATGGAAATTGTTTTCCAGATTGGGTAAAACCCAGGGAAGATAAAGAAAGTATGGATTGTGCAGGCTGCTTATAAAAATGGTTGAAATACTTTTTTGTTAGATAAGGCTTTAAATGAAAATCATTTAAAACAGATTTCCATTTACGGCTGTAGGGTGTAAAAACAGTGTAAGGTTTTCCATCATCTTTTACTACTTCGGCCTTCTCCAAAATAACCTGGTCTTTGTATGTCTGAAAAGCAATACCCTGCTCTTTTAATAATTTGGCAATAGCTATTTCTCTTTCCAACGCATAGGGTTCATAATCATGATTTGCAAATACTGTATCAATTTTATATTTGTTTGTCAACTGTTTAAAAACATCAGCAGGCGTTCCATAATAAACTTCCAGCGATGATCCTCTTGTGGCAAGAGTGGCCTGCATTTCTTCCAGCGTTGCATGAATAAACTCTACCCTTCTATCTGCTTTTTGTTCCAGTTTATCCAGTATATTTTTATCGAAAATAAAAATTGGTATAACCGGCTTAGTGCTTTTTAATGCATAGTAAAGCCCTGCATTATCCGTTAGTCTTAAATCTCTGCGAAACCAAAATATATTTACATTTTCCATGCTATTTTTGTCTATGAGCGTTACATTTATTTATAACAAAAAATATTTAACAACACTGTCACTAAATAGTTAAAAAAACAGCCGTATAAATTTTTTGTGTGATTGTGTTTGCATACACTGTGTCATCAATGCGCTGCACCCATCTTATGTTATACATACTGTTGGTTAAAAAAATTTCGTCTGCATTTTGCAAATCTGTTTTGGTAATTTCTTTTTCAATAATCTCCCAACCCCTATTCACTAATTCCTGTATAATTTTCCTGCGCATAATACCTGCTACACAGCCCTCTTTTAATGAAGGTGTAAAAATTACCTCATTCTTAATTAAAAATATATTGGCAATGGTTGTATCGCAAATGTTATTTTGAGTATTTAATATAACAGCATCATTCCACTTTTCTTTTTTTGCTTTAAGTGCTCCTAAAATGTAAGGCAGGTAATTGTTATGCTTCAGGTTACACAGTATATCGCAGCTTTTTTTTGCTTCTTCATAAATCCCCAACACAAGCCCATTGCTGTTCCATTCACCATTATTATCCGGTAAAAACCAGCTTTGGATAATGTAATTTGGTAAATGATTTTTGGCATCATACAAACCACCATCTCCTCTAAACACATTCAGCCTTATCCTGGCATTATTTTCCTGGTTATTTTTTTTTGCCAACGCAATAATTTCTTTCTGTAATTTATCGGGCGTAAAATGTTTTGGAATGTCAAATTGAAACACACTCATTCCTTTCCATAACCTTGCAAAATGTTCATCCTCCAACACAAGGTGTCCATTTTTCATTTTGATGGTTTCAAATAAACCATCACCATACCGCAATGCACGGCTATCTGCACCAACCACCAAAGTTCCTTCAGCAAAAATTTTTCCGTTGCAATTAAAATAATTCATAAATAATAAAATGATCAGTATTATATTGGTTTTATCTTTTTAGTTTTAAGGAAAGCCTTCCATAAAAAATCCCACCAAAATAAATTTGATGGGACATTTCTTCATCGGGGTTGTAAGAGAAAAAAAATTATTGTAAAGGTGCGATTTTTTGCTGTTATTTACTTAAACAATTTTCAAAAAAACCAACAATTGTATCCATTTTAGAATTCTTCATTTAATATATTGTTCTTTACTGCATACATAATTAATCCGGCTGTACTTTTTGCGCCGGTTTTAACTTTCAATTTATCCCTTATAGCTTCTACAGTACGGGGACTAAGGTCTACCATATCTGCAATTTCCTTTGTAGTTTTTTCTTCGCACATTAATTTTAAAATCAGCATTTCTTTATCATTTAACTGTGCTTCCTGCTGAACTAATTTTTGCGGGGTTATCTGGTTGCGCTGCTTAAGGTTTGTAAGCAATGCTTTATTGGTAAGTGAATTAAAAAAATAATCCTGTTCAAAACAAGTTTTAATTGCCTCGTAAATAACTTCAATGTCACTGGTTTTACTCAAATAACTGTTAGCGCCTAATTCCATCAGCTTTGTTATCATGCTGTGATCTTCCAGCATGGTAAGCATGATTACTTTAATATCCGGCCAGTTCTTTTTTATTTCCGGCAGCGCAGTTATTCCGTCCATTATGGGCATTTGAATATCCAGTAATATAACATCCGGCTGAACCGTTTTTAACATCGTAAGTAAATGCATGCCATTATCGGCTTCTGCAATTACCTTAACATCGTTTTTTGAACTTAAGGCAGTTTTTACACCGGCACGGTACAATACATGGTCATCTGCAATCAACACTTTGATAGGTTCCAAAATTATTGGGTTTTAGAGATAAAAGGTATTTAATAAGATTTAGAAAATATTCCTTCGTAACAAATGCAATTTCCTACTATTTTTTAATACTTTTTATAGGATAAATACGTGTTATTTTAAATAGGAATTTTACTATGCTTACATTAAAATTTCCGAAAGATAAAACAGTGCCTGGCAGGCTTTAAAATTTTATTGGTCTTTTTTACTGAGTATTATTAAAAACAAAATAACGTTTTTATAAAAAATGTCCGGTATCTATAAAAATTATTCAATCAACTTGTTCCTCATGGCATACATAATTAAACCGCCGATAGTTTTAGCATTTACCTTCGTTTTCATGTTTTGCCGGATTGTTTCTATTGTTCGGGGACTAAGAAAAATGGTTTTGGATATTTCTTCGGTAGTTTTATCCTCTGCAAGCAATTGTAAAATTTTTATTTCTTTTTCGTTAAAATGTATGGCAGTATTGGCGCTATAATGTTGTCGCACACTTTTTTTCTGCATCAACTTTCCCATCACGGCTTTATTCACAAGATCATTAAAATAAAAATCCTCATTCATGCAGGTCAGTATTGCTTCGTATATTTCGTCAGGGTCTGTTGTTTTGGTAAGATAAGCATTGGCGCCCATTTCCATCATTTTACTAATCATCTGGTGGTCATCATACATACTTAGTACAATAATTTTTATACCGTCATATTCTTTTCTGATCAGTTCAATACCATTGATACCGTCTATTTCAGGCATTCTGATATCCATCAATAATACCTCGGGTTTTTTAATGGCAATTTTATGCATCATGTCCTTGCCATCTTCTGCTTCCCAAAGCATTTTAAGATTGGGTTTGCCGGAAAGCGCCATCTTTATTCCATCTCTGAATATTTTGTGATCGTCAGCTATGGCAATTTTAATTAAATAATCCGCAGAGATAGACATAAGACAAAGGAATTAGTTTGGATTTATCACTAAATTAAGTATTTGTACTTAGTTTAAGATATTGTTTTGAAGAAAACTTCAATTTGTTGTTATATAATTTTTAACATGCTGTTAATTTTTGTACATGCAAATAACGCAATTCATATCTTGTTATTGCGTACCCATACTCAGTAATTATACCAATCTACATAAAAAAAAATATTTTTATTTTATTAAAATTCTTAATATTAACACCTGAAAAGCCCAATTAATTGGAGAATCATTACCCAGATGAGGGCTGTAAATCTTTATTCATTTTGACAAGAATATTTATCAAAAAATTTTCTACGGCTAATTTTTTCTATAATGTTTTATAAATCATTTTACAGCTCCACATTTTCTACAAAAATTACTGCTTACTTCCGGAGCTTTTTAATTCAAAAACATTTAATAACCGGTTTGGTAATTTTACTATCGTATGATTACTGCAAAACTAAATAGTAAATTTACTATACAACAATAGTATATTTACCCGATTTTATAAACTTTTTTACTAAGTACTTTTCGCTAAAATCCTTGCCGGTACTGTATTTTAGTAAAAAAATTCCTTCAATGATATATTGTACCCATTGTTGATGGTAACAATTAATATGAAGTTTACCTATCGGAACTATTTTTAAATCTTTAAATCAACTTCTTATGTACGGCGGATTAATTCACCCACCACGTTTGTTTTAATGATTAATAAAGCAGATTTTTAAAAAAAGTTAATTACTTTTATAAAAAACTACTTATTATCATCAAAATTTTACAAAACATTACTTATCTCATTGAGATTACACCTTTCTTTTTTTGTTTATTATTCTATAAAAGAATTAATAGCAGAGAAATAAAGGTTTTTTTTGCTTACACCATTCTTGTTGTAGTGTTTATATCTGTATTGATTTCAATTGCTTCATTTAATTTTTGGGGTGCCTATTACTTTTTTATTATCAGGATTTTTTTATTACTGGAATTTATTCTTCTTTCATTGATATATATTTCTATACTTAAAAATACTAAAAGTAAACAATTTATTGTTTTATCAATAGGTTTATATATAATTTACTGGATTTATAATTTTTACAATAGTAAGTTTTCAGACTTTGATTTTATACCTCTGGTGGTGGAATGCCTTTTTTTTACCCTATTGATTGTTTATTATTTTTATGATGTGATACAATATAATTTTACCATCCCCCTTTATCAAATACCCAGTTTCTGGATTTCAGTAGGTTTTCTAATTTATTTTTCAGGCAATTTTTTTCTTTTTTTATATTCTAAATCAATGAAGGATCTTCCAGGCTGGGGTGATCAATATGCCATCATTTACAGCTCTATTACCATTTTAAAAAACATCCTGCTTTGCGCTGGCATCATCGTAAATAAAAATTTAATGCTTCATAAAGATATTAGTTCCATCCCCACCAATTTAAACCTTGATACTTTTCAACCTTTTAATAAATCAATTAATCCCTAAGCCTGCCAATGATCTTTTTACAAGTTGCCGTCAATTCTTCTTCGGGGTTTAATTATATCATGCTTTTTGGTACCCTTGCCATGCTTAGCCTTACCCTGGGCATTGTGTTTTTTGTTATCTTTCATCAGCGTAAAGTTATCCGTTTTAATGAGCAGTTAAAGAAACTGGAAGATGACAAGCAACAGATTTTACTGAATGCATCCATCAAATTTCAGGAAGAAGAACGCAACCGCATTGCAGCAGATCTTCATGACGATGTTGGCCCCTTGCTGGCTACAGCCCGTCTTTATCTGAATGAAAACATGATAAACCAGGAGCCTGCTGCTCAGTTGCAATCTATATTTAGCGCCAAGCAAATTATTGATGACGCTATACAACTGATACGAAATATAAGCCATAGCATGATGCCGCCAACCCTTAAAAACTTTGGGCTTGAAAGTGCTATGAGCGATCTTTTTCAAAAAATAAACGGTAGCGGTACATTGAATGCCAGCGTGCGTTTTCATGATTACCGCACCCGTTTAAAAATTGAACAGGAATTACTGATCTTTAGGGTAATACAGGAATTGGTGAACAATATCATTAAACACAGCAGTGCAGGGTTTATTCATCTTACACAAAATGCCAATGCCACACACAGTTATTTCAGGCTTCACCACGATGGGCAGGGCATTGTTCAAACAGAGTTTGACAGGCTGAACCATGTTTCTACAGGATTAGGGTTAAAAAATATTGCCAGCCGCATAAAAGTATTGAATGGCCGGATTTTTTTTGAAATAGATCCCAGCCATACTTATTTTAAAGTAACATTAGAAATACCGAAAGATTCGACTTACTAACCGGTTGTTTTATGGAAACATGATTAGCTCATTATTACAATTGCTGCCAATATAATTAAAGAAAAAAAACCGAAACTTTTTCATAAATTTGACTAACCCGTTTTTATGGATCCAATTAAAGTTGCAATTGCGGATGATCACCAGATTTTCAGAAAAGGAGTTATCCTTTCAATGCGGTCTTATACTGAATTTAAGTTTGTACTGGAAGCAAACAATGGTGAAGAACTTTTAGCAAATCTTGCTGAGGCAGCTCCTGATGTTGTATTGTGCGATTTAAAAATGCCCATAAAAGATGGCATTGATACCACCAAGCAAATCACTAAAGATTATCCCCGTATAAGAGTTATTATTTTAACGATGTATGAAGACGAACGTTTTGTAGGCCACCTGATGGATTGCGGTGCAGCAGGGTATTTACTAAAAAGTACCGACCCGTCCGAAATAAAAAAAGCCATTCTGGAAGTGATGAAAACGGGCTTTTACCTAAACCCGTTTGTAAATAAAGTATTGGTCAAAAAAAATTACAGCCGCCAGAAATTCAACCCCTCCCTTACTAGTGAAATTCTTGTTACTGAGAGGGAAAAAGAAGTACTTACATTGGTTTGTCTGGAATTTACAGCAGCAGAAATTGCCCTGAAAATGGACATTAGTTCAAGAACAGTAGAAGCAATTAAAGACAGAATGATGGAGCGCTTTGGCGTTAAAAACTCTATAGGCCTCGCTTTTTTTGCTATGAAAAATCAACTGATAGACTAAATGGCTGATTTTTAGATGGCTGATTTATTGAAAAGTATCCGATATCAGAAATGAGAAATCTTGCATCAGAAATCTTAAAATAGCCCGAATAATTTTGAATCAATGCTGGAAATAATCTGTCCCAGGTGCTCTTCATTTTCTGCAAATTTATTTTTATCCGCATCAATGATCAGTAAAGGCCCTTCTTTATAACTATCAATAAATCCGTTGTAATAATCGTTTAGTTTTTTTAAATAATCGAGCCTGATATTCTCCTCATATTCCCGTCCTCTTTTTTGAATTTGCGCAACCAAAGTTGGCACAGATGCCTTTAAATAAATGAGCAGGTCTGGCGGTTGTACCATTGTTTTAAGGGTTTCGAAAAAATGGTAATAATTATCAAAATCCCTTTTGCCCATAAGGCCCATGTCGTGCAGGTTGGGAGCAAAAATGTTGGCATCTTCATAAATGGTTCTGTCCTGAATAACTGTTTCGGAACCATGCTGAATTTCCAGCAATTGTTTTAACCGGCTGTTTAAAAAAAACACCTGCAGGTTAAAACTCCACCGGGGCATATCTTCATAAAAATCATTCAGGTATGGGTTATGATCCACATCTTCAAACTGGGGTATCCATTTGTAGTGTTTGCTTAACATTTCTGTTAAAGTAGTTTTACCGGCACCGATATTTCCGGCTACTGCAATATGCTTTGGTTTTTTAGATTTGGCCATGTTGCCTTAACCCCAATGGGTGATTTAAAGATGATAAAATAATTGCTGAAACTCTATAAAAAAGTGAATGTAGGAAACTTTGAACTATAAAAAATACAAAACCAAAATCATGCTGCCAGCCCGGTATTAATAATTTAACCCGATAGCTTCCCTTACCAACTGCATGGTTGCTTTTGCGCTGATACCTGCTTTAGCAGCCCCTTTTTCCATCACATCTTTCAAATACTTTTCATCACTTAAAATCTCTTTTATTTTGATCCTGACAGGAGCAATAAATTGTATCATATCTTCTGCCAGTTGCTTTTTCATATCACCATAGCGGATAGTACACTCGTTATAATCAGTCTCAAATTTTGAAATAACTTCTTCTGTACTTACCAGCTTCATTAAACTAAAAACATTTTCTATGTACTCTGGCTTGGGCGAATTCATTGCTTCCGGCCCCCCATCTGTTTTAGTTTTCATTACTTTTTTTCGAATCACATCATCTTCATCTGCCAAAAACAAAGTAGCCATCTGATTTTCACTTTTACTCATCTTTCCGGTTCCATCAAGGCTGGGAATTTTTACTAATTGTTGATTATAATTAAATGCATAGGGCTCTGGGAAAACTTCTCCATACCGGTGATTAAACCGGTTAACATAGGTTCTTGCCATTTCAAGATGCTGTTCCTGGTCTTTACCAACAGGCACATATCTCGCACGGTGTAAAAGAATGTCTGCAGCCATCAATACAGGATAAGTCAGCAATCCGGCATTGATATTATCAGGACTCTGACGTACCTTATCTTTAAAGGTGACTGTTTTTTCAAGTTCACCAGTGTAAGCAAGCATATTCAGGTACAAATACAATTCTGATGTTTCATATACCTGGCTCTGGCAATACAAGGCTACTTTATCAGGGTCCAGTCCACAGGCTATATTTTCTGCCAACACCCTGTGAACATTGTCTTTCAACTGTTTTGTATCAGGATGGGTGGTAAGCGAGTGCAGGTCGGCTACCATAAAATAGCAATCATAATCTTCCTGCATTTTTACATAATTGTGTATGGCCCCAAAATAATTTCCAAGGTGTAAAAATCCGGTAGGTCGGATGCCACTCATTACAATTTCTTTTTTTTTATTCATAAAGGACGGCAAAGATAACAAAACTCAATAGTCATCAGTCATTCCTTTGCAGGAAAAAACTAACTGCCATTCATATAAATTCGATAGGTCTGTCACCCTAATCCATTATTTTTGTTTGATGGAAGTAAATGATACCCTGGTAGATAAAATTGCACACCTGGCAAGACTTCGGTTTAATGCAATTGAAAAAGCAGCTATTAAAACAGACCTGCAGAAAATGATTGCTTTTGTAGAAAAACTGAATGAACTGGATACCACAGGAGTAGTGCCGCTATTGCATATGAGTGATAATGTAAACGTATTGAGGCAGGATGTAGTTAAAGGAAGCATCACCAGGGAGCAAGGGTTAAAAAATGCGCCATTACACGATAATCAATTTTTTAAGGTTCCGAAAGTAATCAAAAAATAGCCGCCATTTGGCTGACCAATGCTTTTGTTGGTATGGCTTAACCCTTAACTTTATTAACTTTTATCAAATAATCATTTACTAAATCAATAAACAATACAACCATGCAGGGAATTATTCATCTGGAAGATATTTGCAAAAGTTATTATTTAGGCAAGCAGGAACTGGAGGTACTTAAGGGTATCAATATTGATATTTTTAAAAATGAATTTGTTGCTTTAATGGGTCCCAGTGGTTCGGGAAAATCTACCCTGATGAATATTTTAGGCTGCCTTGATACCCCTACAAAAGGACGCTATATTTTAAACGGCAATGATGTAAGCCGCATGATTGATAACGACCTGGCTGAAATACGCAATAAAGAAATTGGTTTTGTATTTCAGCAATTTAATTTGCTGCCAAGGTTAACCGCGGCAGAAAATGTGGCGCTGCCGCTTATTTACAGTGGCATTGCAAAAAAAGAAAGAATGGAAAGGGCGCTGGAAGTTTTAAGTAAGGTAAAACTGGATGACAGAAGCCATCATAAACCAAATGAGTTAAGTGGTGGCCAATGCCAAAGAGTTGCCATTGCAAGAGCTTTAATAAATGATCCTGCCATTATACTGGCAGATGAGCCAACCGGTAACCTTGACTCTAAAACATCTCATGAAATAATGGATATCTTAGGGAAGATACATACCGATGGCAATACCGTTGTGCTGGTTACGCATGAAGAAG
>JAYUBR010001234.1:0-3181 GCA_043740775.1 Ferruginibacter sp.
ACCTTATCACCGGTACAAATTATCAGCAGCATGCGTATTGCCGATAACCTGGAAGAAAGTACCAGTACTTTTTATGCCGAATTAAAAAAATTAAAAGCCATCATTGATAAAGTAAATGCAGGAGAAAAAATATTTATTTTGTTAGATGAAATTTTAAGAGGCACCAACTCTTTAGACAGGCACACTGGCTCGGTAGCATTGGTGAAACAACTCATAAAACATAAAGCAACCTGTATTATTGCCACCCATGATGTGGAACTGGCTCAATTAAAAGAAACTTACCCCAACAATATTTTAAATTATCATTTTGATGCCCAGGTTAGCAGCGATGAATTGTATTTTGATTACAAATTAAAAACCGGTGTTTGTGAAAGTTTAAATGCTTCTATTTTGATGAAAAAAATTGGCATCGAATTATAATGCCGGATGGCTGATATCGGATGTCGGATTTCTTTCATTTTGAAGAATCTTCACTGATTCAAATATCTTCAAATCAGACATGGCAATTCCTTACATCAGCGATTTAAAAATCAGCTATCATTTCTTTTATTTTTTACTGAATTGCACATGTTCATCCTCTGCAAGTTCAGGGCTATCTACCTTTAATGTAGTTGATGTAACCGAAATAAAATTCCATGTTTTGGTTAGTAAATTAAGTGGAACATTTGTGCTCATATTCAAGGCTATGGCCGCTTTGGAAGAAGATCCATAATAGGTTACCGCCGGAGTATATTGCCAACTTCCTTTTGTTTCAGTTCCTTTACTTATTGCGGTAACTGTTCCACCGGCAGCAAAAACAAAAACGATATCAGCAAATTTGGAAGTCTTGTCTTCTGTTTTTTGTGTAAAGGAACTCAGCGTCCATGAACCTGTTGTCAGGGCGGTAGTTAAGGTTGCCAAAGTAACAGATGCGCTGGTTGTTGTATCGGCTACGGGCGAAGATTGGGAACAGGCTGTTAAAAATAAAACTACCGCTACCAATACAGAAGCAGGTGTGCTGATAAACTTTTTTATAATCAAAATTTTTAAGTGGATGAATCTATTTATCCTTTGTAACCAGCAGCAGATAAATTGTAATCATATTTTTAAAAAATTTTATTCATTTAATTTTACTGCACAAAAAAAAGAGAAAGCCATAACGACCTTCTCTTTACAATTATTTACAAGTCGGCCATTCCGGAAGAACTCATAACTTATAACTCATAACTTATAACTTTATAACTACCTGCTTCTTCCCCAGCCAAACCAATCATTGCCATTTGCAAACAACATAAGGCCCAACAACAATACCATGCCCACTATCTGTGCATACTCTAAAAACTTTTCGCTTGGTTTGCGGCCCGTGATCATTTCACCAAGGGTAAACAACACGTGCCCGCCATCCAGCGCCGGTATGGGCAATAAGTTCATAAAGGCCAATACAATGGATAAAAATGCAGTGATGCTCCAAAAACTTTCCCAATCCCATGGCGTAGGAAAAACAGAGCCAATGGTTTTAAAACCGCCCATGCCTTTGTAGGCGCCGGTTTTAGGATTGGCCATTTTTTTAAACTGGTCAACATAACCGCTCAACTTTTCCCATGTTTTTGCAACACCAGCCGGAAAAGATTCCAGCAAAGAATATTTTTTTTCATCAATTTTTATCAGGCCCAGGCTGTCCATTTCATTAAAATTTATCCAGGGTAATCCGATCTTACCATCGCTGTTTACTCTGCTTCTCAAGGCAAGTTTTTGACCCTTTCTATCTACTTCAATGGTAACACTGTCATTTCTCTTTTTCTCTACCAGTTTTCCCATTTCATCCACAAATGTTACCGGCACACTATCTACAGAAATTATTTTATCCATCCGCTGCAGGCCCGCCTTTTTTGCGTACATCGTGTCGAACATTTTATCAGAAAGGTCACCAACAATGGCATTCCTTCTAAATTCAATAAATCCTACGCCCTGCTTTTTCTTTTCCACCAACTGACCTATCAGATCAACAGGCATATCCAATGTTTTTTGCTTGCCATTCTGTTCCACCGTTACATTTAAAGCGGTGATCATTTTAGCTGGTACATCGTCAAAATATTTTATTTCTTGTCCGTTAATGGCAATGATTTTATCGCCGTTGTTCAACCCGAATTTCAGCAGTAAACTATCTGCGCAATAAATGCCATTTTTAAAAGAGTTATTTACAATTTTTTGTTCGCCCCATACAAATAATATCATGGCATAAATAAAAAATGCCAGCAGTACATTTACGGTTACACCGCCCAACATAATAATCAGCCTTTGCCAGGCTGGTTTGCTGCGAAATTCCCAGGGCTGCGGTGGTAGTTTCATGGCTTCCTTGTCCATGCTCTCATCCACCATGCCGGATATTTTTACATAACCGCCGAGTGGCAGCCAGCCAATACCATATTCAGTATCGCCCACTTTCTTTTTTACCAAAGAAAACCATGGATCGAAGAAAAGGTAAAATTTTTCTACCCTGCATTTAAACCACCTTGCAGTGATGTAATGACCGAACTCGTGTAAGATAACAAGTATGGAAAGGGATAATATTAATTGTGCAGTTTTTGAACCTGCACTAACCCAGTTGATAGCTAAAAGTGTCATATTGCCCCCGTCCCCGCCGCAGCGGGAAATTATTTAAAGTGTATAAAAAAATTTGATGATTATAAAAGGCCGCTGATTAAATTTACGTTTGCGGTTTCTACATCTTAATTAAAGAAGCCGCAAAATTACGGGCTTCACCATCGCTTTCAAAATATTGTTCCAGTGTAGGTTTTTGTATAAAATGTACTTTTTCCATGGCTTGTTCAACTACCGCAGTAATATCTAAAAAGCCAATGATGTTGCGCAGAAAGGCCCACACGGCAATTTCATTGGCTGCATTTAATATGCAGGGCATGTTACCGCCTTTAAATAAAGCTTCGGTTGCCAGTGCAAGATTTCTGAAAGTTTTAACATCCGGCTCTTCAAAATTGAGTGAGGCTACTTTTTTAAAGTCCAGCCTGGGGAAATCATTCGCAACTCTTTGCGGAAAAGTCATGGCATATTGTATGGGCAATTTCATATCCGGCAACCCCATCTGTGCTTTAATACTGCCATCTTCAAACTGTACCATGCTGTGGATGATGCTTTGAGGATGCACCACTACCTGTATCTGCGCAGGCTGCAGGTTAAACAACCA
>JAYUBR010001235.1:0-3180 GCA_043740775.1 Ferruginibacter sp.
TGGTAGAACGCACCCACAAATCATTTCCTATTGATGTAGATTATGTGGGGCTTAGTTTTTCCACTACATTGGATGAACATATTTATGTTGAAGTGGAAGGGACGGAGGTTTTGGGGGCGTGGATGGAGGAAGAGTAGGCCCGGCCCCCTAAATCCCCCAGGGGGGACTTTTGGAGAGTTTACTGATTTGTGGTTTACTTCTTTTTTTATAGAACTTCTTTTTGCCTTTTTAATTTTTACTTTTCAATTTTAAAAGTGCAGCGCATGTACTTTAAATTTTCCATTGCTAAACTCAAGACTGGGCGTTGGGAATTTGAAGGCGCTTAGTACCGTTAGTAAAAACCGGATTCCTTTTTTATTGGTTTTTATTTTGGTCAGGTCAATGTCGGGTGCGAGGTACCATTGGCGGTAACGTTTAATATCGCTGCGGTCGAATGTGATGTTTCCTTCTTTATCTTTTGCCACATTGTTTCTTGCACCATACATACCGTCTGCGCCATAACCTACTGCAATGTCTAACCAGGCTGGTAAATTGCTTTGTGGTAGAAAAGATTTCAGGTTGGCACTTGCCCAATAGGTTTGTGCATTGTAATCTTTAATCAGCCGCTGTGCAAGAGTTTTGCCAAATAAGTCATCTGCACGTTTGTTCAGTTTCGCATCACCATAATTATTTTTATGAAACGAAAATTTTATTTTTATCCGCTGGTCGTCCCATGCCAGTTCCTGCCCAATGAGTAAGGCACTGCCCGCAACATTCGTACTAAAATCCCCCCAGCTAAAACCCCATTGGGTACTAAAGCCATCCATTATTTCAAGGCTTGTCTGGTATACTACACCACTTAAACCACCCAGCCAGATGCGTTTTTTACGACTGATACCACTCCAGCGCCACAACTCCATGCTGGACCGGCTTTCAATATAGGCACTGTAAAAATGGCCCACTTTATCAACCTGCAGCCACTCTGCATCGTCATCAAAAAAATGAAAACTGCTGCGGGGATAATCGGCATACCAGGCCGCATTTAAACCAACAAGTATTGCGCCGTACCCCGCCACATTGGCTATGGCAACGCCTCTTACCCTTTTGTTTATTTGCTGTGGCGTAAGCTCTTGGTTTATAAATCGTACAAGCCCGGTATTCAATGTATCATCAGCAACCTTCAAACTATCCTGCGAAAAAACCTGCAGTGAAACGGAAAGGGTGACAAAAAGGATCAAGGTCAGTTTTTTGCCCATTGAAAATTCGTTGGATTTATATTGTTCAAAAACCTGCCTGTACCATAAAAAACATCCCATAAAACAAAAATAATAGTATCTGATGTTAATGAGATACGAAACATTTATTTTTGAGGACTTAAAATATGAAACAATGGATACAAACATTCAACAAAAAATAGACGGCTGGTTATCCGGCAACTACGAGCAATCTGTAAAAGACGCCATTACCCAATTGCAAAAAGATAATCCGGATGAACTGGCGGATGCGTTTTATAAAAATCTTGAATTTGGTACGGGAGGGTTACGTGGCCTGATGGGCATTGGTACCAACCGGATGAATAAGTATACCGTAGGTATGGCAACACAGGGCTATGCCAACTATTTAAAAAAATGTTTTGCCAGCGAAGTAAAAGTTGCCATTGCACATGATTGCCGCAACAACAGTCGTTTTTTTGCTGAAACAACTGCGAATGTTTTTGCAGCCAACGGCATCAAAGTTTTTTTGTTTGAAGCCTTGCGGCCCACGCCGGAATTAAGTTTTGCCATCCGTAGTCTTGGTTGTCAGGGTGGCGTGGTTTGTACAGCATCACACAATCCGAAAGAATACAATGGTTACAAAGCATACTGGGATGATGGCGCACAAATGGTAACGCCGCATGATGAAAATGTAATTATTGAAGTAGATAAAATTGCCACTGTAGATGATGTAAAATGGAGTGGGGGCGAGGCCAATATTACTATCATTGGCAAAGATATGGATGCAGCTTACCTCTCTATGGTAAAGGGTTTAAGTGTTTACCCGGATGTATGTGCAGCACAGCACGACCTTAAAATTGTTTATACACCCATCCACGGTACGGGGATTACTTTGGTGCCAAAGGTGCTGGCTGAATTTGGTTTTGATAATGTACATATTGTAGAAGAACAAAGCACACCGGATGGTAATTTTCCAACAGTAGTATATCCAAATCCGGAAGAGAAAGAAGCCATGAGCATTGGCCTTGAAAAAGCTAAACAATCAGATGCAGATATTTTACTGGGTACTGATCCTGACAGTGACCGTGTTGGCATCGGGGTTAAAAATACAAAAGGCGAGTGGGTGTTAATGAATGGTAACCAAACAGCGGTACTGGCATTTAATTATATGATTGAGGCAAGAAAAACAAAGGGTATCAATCAGCCGAATGATATGGTGGTTAAAACAATTGTTACCACTGATATGATTGACGGCATTGCCAAAGCCAGCAACATAGCCTGTTACAATGTACTCACTGGTTTTAAATGGATCGCTTCATTAATAAAAGAAAAAGAAGGTAAGGAAAATTACATCATTGGTGGTGAAGAAAGTTTTGGTTTGATGGTGGGAGATAAGGTAAGGGATAAGGATGCCATCAGTGCTGTTGCATTGTTGTGCGAAATGGCGGCTTATGAAAAGAACAAGGGCCGTAGTTTATACGCCAAGATGATAGACCTGTATGTGCAGTTTGGATTGTACAAGGAAAACCTGGTAAGTATCACCAAAAAGGGAATGAACGGTGCAAAAGAAATTGCGGATATGATGGAAGGCTACAGAAGCAATCCGCCTGCAACCATTGATGGTGTTGCGGTAGCGGATTTGCTGGACTATGAATTGCAGGTAGGCAAAAATTTACAAACCGGTGAAATTTATCCCATTAATTTACCCAAAAGCAATGTGCTGCAATTTGTGCTGAATGATGGAACCAAGATTTCAGCAAGGCCCAGTGGTACCGAGCCTAAAATAAAATTTTATTTTAGCGTAAACACCAAGCTTGCTGATGCGGCAGGTTTTGAAGCAGCCAATCAATGGCTGGATGAAAAGATTAAAAGGATGATTAATGAAATGAAATTTAATTAAAGTAGACTTAACTTTTTTTATTTTAATGGAGTGCCGGAATTTTATTCCGGCATTTTTTATGGGTAAATAAAAAAACAATCACCTTAG
>JAYUBR010001236.1:0-3168 GCA_043740775.1 Ferruginibacter sp.
TCCAACACCCCAGGCATTTGTAATTAGATTGCCTAAAAGTTGTATTAATACAATCTTCTCTTGATAAGTTTGGGTAGAGGATTTTGCAATCTCAATGGCAGAACTCATTGAAATTGCACTAATCATAATTGCTGCAGAATTCATCATTCCCCAAATGCCAACGGCCCAGGCTGCCCATGCCTTAATTTCTCGGAACAGTTTATAAAACCATACTGCGGTAAGAGCTTGTGAGACAATAATAAGTAACTCAAATAGAAGCCGTATTCTTGAAATGGATTGAAGGTTGGTTAAATTTGTCAGTGTTTTTTCAGGGTCATTTGAAACAAAAATCTGAGGGTGAAAAATCATAAATCCCAAAGCCCCAGAAATTGCCAAAGTCAAATACCACACACCCGTAATTCTTGCAGTCGTAATTAATTGTCGTTGTTCCATATCTATTGTCATTTTATTTTTTGTTTACTCTTGATGGAAAATCCACGCAAATTGACCCCCATCGGCCAAAACAAACTAAGCCCCATCGGCCACGCAAATTGACCCCCTGATACCGGCTTAAACTGGCCCCCTAAAAGGAGTAATAAATGAACTGTTGTTTTTGTAAGGTAATTATCGGTTGTTTTAAACAAAACAAACCAGATAATTTATGTCCAACAAAACAATTGATATGTTTAAGATAAGACAGGTAGTACGGCTTTATGCAGATGGGCGGGGCAGTAAATTTATCAGCAAAACAACAGGTATTGCACGCAATACGGTAAAGAAGTACTTGTTGCAGTTTATTGAGTTGCGCCTTACCATTGAGCAGATAGAATTGCTGAGCGATAGCCAACTGGCCAAGGCTTTTTTAATGGAAAGACCAAAGACGGTAAGCAGCCGTGTAATAGATTTAGAAGCCCTGTTGCCGGAGTTGGCAGTAAGGCTAAAGAAGCGTGGCGTAACCAAGCAAATGGTGTATGCAGATTATATCAGGCAATGCCCTGATGGATATAAACACTCCGCTTTCCTGGTGCGGTTAAACGCTTATATGGGCATGAGTAAACCCTCCATGCGTGTGCCGCACAAAGTGGGTGATAAGCTCTTTATTGATTTTACTGGCAAGCGCATGCACATAGTAGATATTGCAACGGGTGAGGTGCAGGAGGTAGAGGTCTTTGTTGCTATCCTGGGCTGCAGTCAGCTAACTTTTGTAACAGCCGTTGCTTCGCAAAAGAAAGAAGATTTTATCCTCGCCTGTGAACTCGCCTTACATTTTTATGGCGGTGTGCCTGAAGCCATAGTACCGGATAATTTAAAATCAGCAGTAAAAAAAGCTGGCCGCTATGAGTCTCAGCTCAATGACAGCTTTGCTGCATTTGCAGCCCATTACAATACCTATGTTTTTCCGGCAAGGGTGTATAAACCTAAAGACAAAGCCTTGGTTGAAGGCGCTGTAAAAATCATCTACACCAGCATCTTCACTAAAATAGATGAGAAGGTTTACAGCAGCCTTACGGTACTCAATGCCGATATTCTTTTTTATCTGGAAGCGCATAATAATACATTGCTTACCGGCTGTGATTACAGCAGGCGGCAACAGTTTGAAGCATTGGAAAAAAATGTTTTAAAACCGCTGAACAAATATCCCTATGATCCGATGGCCACCAAAACGGCAACAGTAGGTAAGACTGGTTTTGTAACTGTAGATCACCGTTACTATAGTATCCCTTATAAATTTATTGGTAAAAAGATACAGCTGATGTACAACCGGACAAAGGTGGAGGCTTTTAGCGAGCATGAACTTATTGCTGTTCATGTGCGCTGTTTTAGTAAAGATAAATACATACAAAACGAAGACCATCTTGCATCCTGGCATAAATACCCGACAGAATGGAACCCTGAAAAATTTATTGCAGATGCAGCTCTTATCGGTGAAGCGGTTGCAGCTTACATCAAAAAAGTATTATCCCGAAATGAGTATCCTGAAAAAAATTACAGGGCCTGCCAGGGTATAATCAATTATAAAAAACGGGTTGGGGAAACAAGGCTTATCAATGCCTGCAAACGGGCCGATAGTTTTAACGTGTACAACTTTGGCATCATTGAACGCATACTAAAATCAAAGGCGGATTTTATCCCGATTGAAGATGACCTGACCCCCTCGGGCGGCGATAACAATATGCCGCAGCATGACAATATCCGTGGGGAAGATTACTATCAATAAAGCAGTCCGGCAAAACAGTAACTATTATTTATCAAATAAAATTAAACCAATGAACAAAGAAAGTTTAGAAAAGATGACACGTATGCGGCTCCTGGGCATGCACCAGGCTTTTAAAGCCAGCATTGCTCCTGAGGGACAAACGCAAAACTTTACCAACGATGAACTGGTGTATCACTTGGTCACCAGTGAGTGGGATGACCGCCAGCACCGCAGTGTACAAAGAGGACTTAAAAACGCCAACTTCCGCTACAGTGCCAGTATTGAACAACTGGATTATACAGGGCAGCGTGGACTGGATAAAAACATGGTGCAGCGTTTATCAACGGGAGAGTTCATTAAAAAAGGTGAAGACCTTTTTATTACAGGAAGTACCGGAACAGGTAAAAGTTTTTTAGCATCTGCCCTGGGCCAGCAGGCCTGCCTTTTAGGGTATAAAGTTTTATATACCAACACCGCAAAACTGATGTCTCATTTAAAAATGGCCAAGGCCGATGGTGCTCACCTAAAAGAACTTGCTAAAATAGAAAAGCAGGATGCGCTGATACTCGATGACTTTGGCGTACAACCATTCGATGCCGGAAGCAGAGCTTTACTTTTAGACATCATCGAAGACCGGCACGGTAAAAGATCTACCATTATAACGGCACAGGTACCCGTAAAAAAATGGCATGAAATAATCGGTGAAAAAACACTTGCTGACGCCATACTGGACAGGATAGTTCATCAATCCATACGCATAGAACTTTATGGCGAATCATTAAGAAAAAAACAAAAAGCAGAAGTCACCACAATGGAATCATTTTTATAAAATCAACGGGCAAAAATTAATCACTATTTTTATCTTACCAAACAACAGTTCTTTATCTACTTTTTAGTCCTCTTTAGCAGGCTTTTTTTAGGACCTTTTTGAAATCGTTTTTTAGGGGGTCAATTTGAAATGGCGAGAGGGGGTCAGTTTAGCTGGGATTTAC